>JAKSCG010000191.1 GCA_022360715.1 Halanaerobiales bacterium | reverse complement strand
TTGCTTTGATGCTATCCGGGGTAACCTACTGGCGATTTAAAAGGATTAAGGGGTGATTAAAATAAAGTGGCCGACAAGATTGATCATTATTAAAAGCGTTAGCTTAATCTGCTTGGTTTTGCTGCTATCGACTAATCTTTTCTTATCAGGAGTTCGGATCCGGGCAGCAGGAGTTAAGCTGACTAATTCGGAAGGGTTATCGGTCGAGGAGAGCCTGTTTAATTTTACCGAAGCTATTTATGACCATTATAGTCGCCAGGATTTTAAGTATATTTATCAAAACCTGCACCCGGCGCTCCAACAAAAATTATCTGAGGAGAAATACTGTCAATTTCAGGAGAAAAACTTCCGTCGTTATGGGGTAGATATTTCCGACGTGCAAATTGAAAATTATCGGAGAGTTGGAGAAATACCGAAAGAGTTTCTCGACTATCTTAACCAGGCTGAACATAATTCTATTTATGCTGTGGCGATCAGGTATCAGCTTAAGTTTAATTCTAATGGATTACGACAGGAAAAAATACTTGAAAAAGAAGTCTTGATCTACCGACAAGAGGGGCAACACTACCTGCTCTGGGATCCGGCGATCATAGATAAAGGATGAGCGAAAAAAATGAGTTATCACATGATTGATCTACAGAGTATATCAAAAAGTTACGGTAAGGTTGAAGTGCTCACTGGGCTCTCCTTTTCGGTAAAGCAGGGAGAAATATATGGTTTTCTGGGACCTAATGGGGCCGGAAAGACGACAACGATCGGGATTATAACCGGTTTGCTTCGCCCTTCTTCGGGTATTTGTAAGGTATTTGGTCAGGATATTAACAAAATTAAGCCCTCTTTTTACAGAAAAATCGGGGTCGTCTTTGAAGAAAAAAACCTTTATCATCGATTGAGCGGGACCCAAAATCTGAAATTTTATGCTAATCTTTATCGTGTCTCCGGGCAGCGAATCACTAACCTTTTACAGGCCTTTCAATTAGCTCATGTCGCTGATCGGGCGGTAAAGACTTACTCGAAAGGGATGAAGCAGCGGCTTTTAATCTGTCGGGCCTTACTGCACGACCCGGAGTTATTAATCCTGGACGAACCGACCAGTGGTCTTGACCCGGTTTCACTGGAGATAATTCGACAGGCGATCGCTCGATTTAAAGAAAAAGGGAAGACTATCTTCCTGAGTACACATTTTATGGAAGAAGCGGAACAACTATGTGACCGGGTTGCCTTTATCAATCGGGGAAGATTAATTACGGTTGATCAACCCGCTAATTTAAAGAAAAGGTATCGGCAAGATTCCCTGCACGATGCCTTTATCCAATTGACCAATGAATAAAAAAGTATAGTGAAGGAGTGAATGGGATGTCTTTATCCAATATTTTTTTAATCCTGGGGGCCGGAGTTGTAGCCGGTTTTATTAATACCTTGGCTGGAGGTGGTTCATTACTGACCATGCCGGCACTGATTTTTCTCGGCTTGCCTTCAGCTATGGCCAATGGAACCAATAGAATCGCCCTGCTTGTCCAGAATATTGTTGCTGTAGGTAATTTTAAAAGAAAGGGTTTTTTTGACTGGAAATTAGGTATCATGCTGGCTATTCCGGCTGTGGTCGGTTCGCTCATCGGGGCTAAGTTGGCGATTAATTTGCCGGATGAGCTCTTTAACAGAATCCTGGCCGTAGTTATGATCGTTGTGCTAATTCTTATTCTGTGGCAGCCCCAGCAGCGATATTTTAAAAATATCTCAAAAGAACTGACCCCTAATCGAAAAATATTGGCGATTATAAGTTTTTTTTTGGTAGGGATCTACGGAGGATTTATTCAGGGAGGAGTAGGATTTATTATTATTCTTTTCCTTTCTCTGCTTACCGGGATGTCCCTGGTCAGAATTAACAGTATTAAAGTAATGGTAATCGTAATTTATACTATTTCTTCGTTGCTGGTCTTTATCCTGAACGGCAAAGTTAACTGGATTTTAGGTTTAGTTCTGGCGATCGGCAACGGGATCGGAGCATGGTTGGGTAGTAGTTTTGCCGTGGCCAAAGGAGACAAATGGATTAAGGTAATACTGGCAATTGTCATGATTATTATGTCGGCCCGTTTGCTGGGTATATTCAATTTTTAATTAGAGAAAAAAGAAACCCCCTTAACGGGGGTTTCTTTCGGAGTAAAATCCTTTTGGGGTTGATCATATAATTCTAGAAAAAACATTAATATCCTGCAATTTTTACAGTTAAAAATTAAATTTTTATTAAAATTATTAAACAGACTCCTGACTGTTATTTTTTCGGGAGTTTTGTTGATTAAACAGAATAAAATTTAAAGATGAAATTTAATATGATATAATAAACTTAAGGTTGGATTTAGTCGTCCAAGTTGGTTTAGAGGGGGAAATGGTTAGTGCGGCAGCTTAATCCGGTAATAATTGAATCAACGGGATATGATCCCTGGTATAATTTAGCTTTAGAAGAATATTTATTTAAAAACATTTCGGAAAATGAGGTGCTGATGTTTCTCTGGCAGAATCAGGATAGTGTTGTGCTCGGCAGAAATCAGAATGCCTGGAAAGAGTGTCGGTGCCAACTTCTGGAAGAAGAGGGAGGAAAACTGGCTCGACGATTATCGGGAGGAGGGGCAGTTTTTCATGACCTGGGTAATCTTAATTTTACCTTTATCATGAAGAAAGGTTTATACAATCTCCGGAAACAGTTAGCGGTAATTTTAAGGGCAGTTAAAAAATTAGGGATAGAGGCTAGTTTTTCCGGAAGGAATGACCTGGTGGTCGGGGAAAAAAAGTTTTCCGGAAATGCCTTTTATCTGACCGGAAATACGGCCTATCATCATGGAACTATTTTGCTTGCTACTGATTTAGCCAGGCTGACAACTTATTTGCAGGTATCCACCGCAAAAATTAAGTCAAAAGGGATTGAATCAGTCTGTTCACCGGTGATTAATCTGTGCGAGATCAACCCTGCTTTGACGATTGAGCTGGTTAAAAAACAACTGGCCGAGAGTTTTAATATATTATATGGAGAGGTTGTCCGAAGACAGAAAGTTGACCCGTTAGCCCTTAATGACCTGGCTGATTTATATCAAAAATATTCATCATGGGAATGGAGATATGGACAGACCCCGGAATTTAATATTGCCTTGGAACATCATTTTGCCTGGGGTAGGGTTGAGATTACCTTCCAGCTTAAAAAAGCGGCTATCAAGAAAGCAGTAGTATCCTCTGATGCGATCGATTTGTCTTTAAAGCAGGATATTGTCCGCGCTTTAAAGGGTGTAACATTTAAAAAAGCTCAGATAATTGAACAGATAAGTTGTTTGGAACCTGGTCCCAAGGGGAGGAAGATTATTAGAGATATTACAGGATGGTTAAAAACATCACCTATTTAAAAGGGGGTAAATAATGAGAAAGTTTTATTACATGCCAGTAGTAATTTTGCTTTTGCTCTTGTATATAATTTCCCCGATACGGGCCAAAGAGTATGAAATATCAGATTTTGATATCGAAATGCAGGTAACCGGGGATGGAGATTATCTGATAACCGAGGAGATAACCTATAACTTTTTGGAGGGTAGTTATAGCTGGGCCAGCCGCGAAATACCCGCAAGGGGTTTTGGTCGCCTGGAATTTATTTCAATCAAAGGGCTTAATCTACCTGTAACTGATTATCAAGTTGATGATGACGGGGATTTAAAGTTAAAGTGGTTTTATCCAAAAACAGATGACCAGGGGACTTTTGTTATAAAATACAAAGTGTTGGCCGGACTTAAGAGTAGAAATAATTTAAATATCATAGACTGGAATCCGATCGGAACAGGCTGGAATGTACCTGTAAAAAACCTTGATGTTATAATTAAATTTCCGGACGGAGTTGAAGAATTAAGGATAGAGCCCCGGGTAAATTTGATAAGTCTGGACAGTCAGGCGGCTCATTTTTATTATGATTACCTTCCGCCGGGCCAATCTTATCACGTCAAGGTTTTTTTCCGGGAACTGATTCCGATGAAAAGGGCGAGAGATTATAGCTGGTTATCTGCCCTGATCGGGATAGTAGCTGGTATCATTTTGGTGTTGATTGCTTTAATTAGCATGAAAAGGCCGGAAGCTGTTAAAACAGACTTAAACCCGGAGCAGTTATCACCGGTTGGATTAGCCTGGCTCTATTATCAGCAGGGCTCTCAGCATAAAAGGGGGATTTCCGCAGCTATCTTTTCGTTGGGCCGGAGAGGGAAAATTAAACTTGTCAGTAAAATAACTAAGGGTCCTTTCAAGTCGAAAAAAGTAGAGGTTGAAGCCCGGATTATTGCCAGGGATAACCTGGCCCGGGAAGAGGAGATTATTATTGCCGGTCTGGAAGAACATCGGACTCTAAAGAAATTTGCCGGGGATTATAAGCTATTTAACAGGATTTCCGTAACTACTATGGAATCCCTTAAAGAGAAGGGGTTGATTGCACAAGAACTCCTGATTAGAAGAAAGGGAATATATTTATCATCTCTGTTTTATACCCTGCCGGGGATTGCAGTACTTGGTTATGGCCTACTGATGGAATCCTATTTATTGATAGGAGTTGGTAGCGGACTGATTATTTTTGCTTGCGGCCAGCTTTTAAAGGGTGCCCTGCTTCCCATCCTTTCTGGAGAGGGTTTTTATCTAAAAGAAAAGATAGAGAGACAACTAGATGGGAAGAAGGAAGAACTGGACCTGATGGTTAAGCAGCAGAAAGCAGAACGGTCTTTACAGTTTTTCCTTAATGAGTTGGAATATATTATTATCCATAAAAACTTTACCAGTTATACTTTGACCAAGTACAGAAAATTATTTAAAAAGGCTGATGATTTTAAACTGCCGGAGTGGCTGGAGTTTGATCTTTCGAATCTTGATAAAACACTTACTGCAATGGATTTGGTAGAAGTAATCGACTATTTTTTGATTAGCACTGCTTTTATAGCAGCAAATACCGGTGCTACCGCTACGGTCGGAGCTGGGGGTTCAGGAGCCGGTGGGGGCGGGGGAGCTGCCGGATAATTATAATACTTAAGGAGGTATACGAAGATGCAGAGAACTAACAAGTTTTTATTGATTGTCTTGACCTTTGTTTTACTGGTTTTGATCACTAATTTTACGGTAGTGGCGGCGGAGAAAGAGATTATCCTGCATTCCCCACCCACGGTGGCTGTTCTACCGGTTTTATGGATGGAAGAGAATGAACTGCTCGGGGCAGATATTGATTTAACGGTTAAGATCTCACCGGATCTGAATCGGGCTAATGCTTTGATTGCCAAAGGAGATATTGACCTGATGATAACCGGGGTTAATGTCGGAGCCAAGATTTTTAATAAGGGGATTGATGTTAAGTTAATGGATGTCAGCATCTGGGCGATTGATTATTTGCTGACCAGGGGGGCCAAAATAGATAGCTGGCCGGAATTAAAGGGAATGACCCTAGGTCTGCCTTTAAAAGGCGGTCCGCTGGACTTTCTGGCCAGGTATTTCCTCCGGGAAAACGGGGTTGATCCGACTGAACTACAATTAGTTTATAAACCGCTGGCCAATGGTGCACGCTCTTTTCAATTGGGTCAGTTAGATGCGATTATCCTGCCGGAGCCTTTGTTAACCGTTACTTTGAACAAAACCGATGATGTATTTCTTTCCCTTGATCTGAATGAAGAGTGGGCTAAGTTGCATCATGGTGAGGGACGAATCCCTTATGTCGGACTCTTTGTTTCCGGTAAATTGGTTGAGCAAGACCCGGCTCTGGTCAGAGAAATTAATCAATTATACAAAAAAGGTGTTAACTGGGTCAATAATAACCCGGAAAAAGCGGCTGCTCTCGGCGCCAAATACTTTAATATGCCGGCCCCGGTAATCAAGGCATCATTTACCCGGATTAATCTTAATTGTTATCCTCATGAAGAGCGCAATCCCTTAATTGAGCTTTACTTCAATGAGATAATGGAGATCTATCCGGAAATGATCGGTGGTAAATTGCCTGATGAGTCATTCTATTTCTAATAAAGGTCTCAAACTGGTGAGCAGTACTGTCGGAATAATGGTGATATTGATTATCTGGCATTTTGCTGCCGCCAGTTTTAACCCTTTAATCTTACCTTCACCGGGTGAAACCTGGCAAGCCTTAAAAGAAATTAGCCGGTCCGGTCAATTAATTGCTAATTTACTGATTACATTAAGGAGGACATTGCTGGGGTATTCTGCCGCGATATTCAGCGGTCTACTCCTGGCGGTTTTCCTTAATGCCAGTAGGTTCTGGCGTTATTTATTCCGACCGATAATTACAATTATTCAGGTTATTCCTCCGGTGATCTGGTTGGTATTAGCCGTGATCTGGTTTGGTATAGCCGACGATATAACCCCGATTTTTTTAATCTTTATCGTTACCCTGCCGGTGATTTTCTTAAATATTTATACCGGACTGGAGGGAATAGACCTGAGATTAATTGAGATGGCCACTGTTTATCGAGTTAGTAAGAAGCAGATTATATTAAATATATACCTTCCTTCGTTGGTCAATCAGCTGGTATCTGCGGTAAGTATTGGGTTGGCTATTGCCTGGAAAGCAGCAATTTTTGCCGAGTTCCTGGGTAGTTCCGCCGGAATCGGTTTTGCTTTGAGTATGGCTAACAGCAATCTGGAGACCGAGGAACTCTTTGGCTGGACCTTGGTTTTAATTGGACTAATGCTGATCTTTGAATACCTGTTGATCCGACCACTACAGCAATATGCGACAAGGTGGAGACAGAATGACTGAGCAAATACTGGAGGTTGAAGGTATCCAAAAATATTATGATTCCCATTTGATTATCAATTGCTTGTCGCTAGCACTGTCCCGGCGGGAAATAGTCTGTCTGTTGGGACCGTCAGGCTGCGGTAAAACCACTCTCTTTCGAATTATTGCCGGTTTGAGCAAAGCTGATGCGGGCAAGGTCCGTTTATTGCCGCAATTAAGGGTGGGTTATGTCTTTCAGGAACCCCGTTTTCTACCCTGGAAAAGGGTTGAAGAAAATCTTAGTTTTGTGCAGCGGAATTTTTTGAACGGGTCAGAAGCAGCAGAGACCCGGCAGTCTTTATTAAAAGATAGTGGACTCGAGCATTTTAAAGATAATTACCCGGACCAGTTAAGTGGGGGGATGAAACAAAGGCTGGAGTTGATTAGGGCTCTGGCAATCAGACCTGATTTTATGTTGCTGGACGAACCCTTTAAATCAGTCGATCCCCTCTTGAAGATAAAGCTGCGCAAGATGCTCCTGGATTATCAGGGAAAATATGGCACTAGCCTTTTATTAATAACCCATGACCCGGAAGAAGCGGTCTTACTGGCTGATCGGATCTATTTATTAGCCGATAAACCCGCTACGGTGATTGAAGAGATAAAGATTGGAAGAGGACAGAGTGAGCGGACGATCCGACAAGATGATATCTTCAATTATATGCAGATGATTGTTAAGATACTTTTGCACGAAAAATAGATTAAATCAGGAGGAGAGCTGTGATGAACATCGGAATTTTATCTTTGGTTTCAGCGGTCAGCAACCGGCAAAAAATTGAGCAATCACTCCAGGAATATACCGCTGTTTTCGAGGAGTTTGCGGTAGATTTTTTAGCAATGGGCAGCCCAAAAGAAATTGAACGGTATAATCCCATCTTTATTTTTGTTAAAAGTGGTGGTACAGAGAATCAATTAAGGGAAATTTATCGGTATATCAAGGGTGAAGTCTATTTTCTGACTACTCCGTTCAATAATTCTTTAGCAGCAGCGATGGAGATGTTAACCTGGTTGAAGAGACAAGGAGGGACAGGGGAAATTATTCACGGGACCCCGGATGAGGTCAGGGAGCAAATTAGTGCTATTACTAAGATCAAAAAAGCCGGACAGAAAATGGCCCGCTCGGTATTGGGGTTAATTGGCCCTCCTTCTGACTGGTTAATCGCCAGTATGGTCGACCCGGCTATCGTAAAAAGCAACTGGGGGGTAGAGATTAAGGAACTGGCAATCAGTGAAGTGATTGATTACTATCATCAGGTTGGCCGGGAAGAAGGGGCGGAACTGTCCAGAGAAATTACCCGGAAGGCGGTTGCGGTCAAAGAGAGTGATCTCAACGATCTGGAGGAGGCAGTACGCCTTTATTTAGCCTTGCAGGAGCTAATTAAGCAGCAGCAATTATCAGCACTCACCATCAGGTGTTTTGACCTGGTTGGAAAAATTGGCACTACCGGTTGTTTGGCCCTGTCGCTATTAAATGACCAGGGGATTATCGCCGGTTGTGAAGGGGATGTTCCGACAACATTGTCGATGATGCTGGCTTATTACTTGACCGATTCAGTAAGTTTTATGGCTAACCCGGTCTCGATCGATTCCAGTAATAGAAAAGTAAAATTTGCCCATTGTACAGTACCTTTTGCCTTAAGTAGAAATTATCTGCTTAGTTCCCATTTTGAAACAGGGAAGGGGATTGGGATTCAGGGAATTATCAATGAAGGACCGGTAACAGTCTTTAAGATTGGCGGCGAAAATCTTGCTCAATATATAATTATGCCTGGTCAGCTTTTAATTAATACTGATGACCACAATTGCTGTAGGACTCAGATCGAAGTTCAGGTCGATAATCTAGATTACTTCCTAACTGAGCCAATCGGTAATCACCATCTGATTATTCCCGGCGATCATAGTTATTTATTGAACAAATATTTTTCCGCTCAGGGGAGGGATTGATCATGATTAAGAATATTGTTTTTGATCTGGGTAATGTCCTAATTAGTTTTCAACCGGATACTTATCTGTTCAGGCGTTTTAACAATCAGCAGATTATTAGCGAACTATATCAAAAAGTATTTCGGAGTCATGATTGGGTGGAGTTGGACCGGGGGACCATTACTGAAAAAGAGGTTATTGAAAAATTTTGCCGGCTCTATCCCCACCTGGCTGATAGTATTAAAAGCATCTTTGCCGATTGGGGTGAAATTCTGATCCCTATTGAAGGAAGTGTTGATATCCTAAATCGCCTGGCTAAACAGGAATATAATTTATATGTATTATCTAACTTTCACCTGGAAGCCTTTAAAAGAATCTCCTCACTCGATCTTTTTAAAAACTTTGACGGAATGGTGATTTCAGCCAAGATCAATTATATCAAACCGGAGCCGGAGATTTATCAACATTTATTAAAGGAGTTTAGGCTTATTCCCGGGGAAACGGTTTTTATTGATGATGTAGCGGAAAATATTAAAGGGGCAGCAGCGCTCGGGATCGAGACAATCCAGTTTAAAGATCCGGTGCAGTTGGAAAAGGAATTAAAAATACTGGGGATCGAGCTATAAATGATACATATAATACAGCAAATATCATATAAATAAAACAAAAAGATTTCCGTTTTTCGGGGGAGAGTGAGGAATGATGAGGATTAAAGGTGTAAAATTAAAGGAAATGATTAAACATTCAGATGACCGGGGTTATTTTATGGAGATATTGCGTAGTGATGAGCATTTGCTGGATAAATTTGGTCAGACCTCGTTGTCGGTGTCATATCCCGGTGTTATTAAAGCATACCATTATCATAAAAACCAGGATGATCTCTGGTTTTTTTCGGCCGGGAATGCCCAAGTGGTCCTTTATGACCGACGGGAGGATTCAGCAACCAGGGGGGAAAGAAATATTTTCTATCTGGGTGAAGATAACCCGGTATTACTTACCATACCACGCGGGGTTATCCACGGCTATCGGGTCTTGGGTAATCAATCCGCTACAATTTTATACTTTACAAGCGAACCATATAATAAGAACAATCCTGATGAATATCGTCTCCCCTGGAATGATCCTCAAATCGGTTTTGATTGGGAGACGAGGAATAGATGAAAGTTTTGATTACCGGAGGAGCGGGCTTTATCGGAACTAATTATATTTATTACCTGCTGGGAAACGGACAGGATGAAATAATCAATCTGGATCTATTAAGTTATGCCGGGAATTTAAGTAATTTGGCGAGGGTAAAAAACAACTCTCGTTATCGTTTTATCAAGGGAGATATCTGTGACCGGGGACTAGTTGAGCGCATTGTGCGGGAGGGGGTTGAGGCGATTATTAACTTTGCTGCTGAATCACACGTTGATCGCAGTATTGAAGACCCCAATATTTTTATCAGGACAAATGTGCAGGGTACTCAAGTCTTACTGGACTTGGCTGCTCAATATCGAGTGCAGAAATTTGTTCAGATCTCCACTGACGAGGTATACGGTTCACTTGGTGGGGAAGGATATTTTACTGAAGAATCGCCACTCTCCCCCAATAGTCCCTATTCAGCCAGTAAAGCCAGTGCCGATCTCCTGGTCAGGGCATATCATCAAACCTATGGTCTTTGTACTAATGTTACCCGTTGCTCTAATAACTATGGTCCCTATCAGTTTCCGGAGAAGCTTATACCACTTTTTATCATTAATGCCCTGTGTGACCAAGCTATGCCGGTCTATGGCGACGGACAGAATATTCGGGATTGGATTCATGTTAGTGACCATTGCCGGGCGATTGACCTCGTTTTGAGAAAAGGGGAAAGCGGTAGGGTATATAATATTGGGGGAGGAATGGAAAAGACCAATCTAGAAATTACCCGGGAAATATTAAGGGAGTTAAATAAGCCCTGGTCTTTGGTAAAATTTGTAGCTGATCGACCCGGTCATGATCGGAGGTATGCGATTGACTATACCAGGATCAAGCAGGAATTGGGTTGGCAGCCCGGGGTTGATTTTAAAAAGGGTTTAAAGGAAACAATAAACTGGTACCAGTGTAATAAAGCCTGGTGGAAACAACTTAATCCGAAAGACTAATACGGCAAAAAAGGAGGTAGATAATGAAATTAAATATACTGATCGGGGGAGAGGCCGGTCAAGGTTTAAACACGATCGACCTGATCCTGGGCAAGACAATTTTCAGATCAGGTTATCATCTGTTCAGCAGTAAAGACTATATGTCCCGAATCCGGGGCGGACACAACTTTAATATGATTAGATTTAGTAATGAACCGGTCACCGCTATTTCCGACGAGGTGGATATTTTAGTGGCTCTCAATGAAGAGACGGTAACACTCCACAAAGACCAATTAAAGGAGCAGGCAATAGTTATTTTTGACGGTGATGTTGATACAGGGGGGAAGGAATTGATCTCCCTACCGGCCAGGACAATTGCTAAAGAGATAAATCCCCGTGGCGTTAATACTGTTTTTGTAGGGGCAGTCTTAAAAATACTGGGTTTATCGATTGAAAAAGCCCGGGCAGTGCTCAAAGATTACTTTAAAAAAGAGGAAGTTGCTGATGATAATATTAAACTGTTGGAAAAAGGCTATCAAAAGGTCAATAGTTACTTCAATTTACCGGCTGCGTCCGGCTTAAAAGACCAGCTATATCTTGATGGAAATAACGCGATCGGCCTCGGGGCGGCAATTGCCGGTGTCCAGTTTTACGCGGCCTATCCGATGTCACCTTCTACCAGTATCATGAATTATTTAGCCAGTAAACAGTCTCAGTTAGGGATAGTCGTAGAACAGGCCGAGGATGAGATTGCTGCTTTGAATATGGCGCTGGGGGGCTCATATGCCGGTATCCGCTCCATGACCGGGACTTCCGGTGGTGGGTTTGCCCTGATGACCGAAGCGGTTGGTCTGGCCGGAATAGCAGAAATACCGGTGGTCATAGCTGATATTCAGCGACCCGGGCCGGCTACCGGTCTGCCGACCAGAACAGAGCAGGGAGACCTGTTGTTTGCGATCAATGCAGGGCAGGGCGATGTCCCATTAATGGTGGTGGCTCCCCGAGACCATAAAGATGCTTTTGAACAGACCTTTCGTTCCTTTAACCTGGCCGATAAGTACCAGATACCGGTAATTATACTCAGTGACCAATTTTTGGCTGATTCAGCCCGTAATCTGGAATCATTCCAGCTGGAACGACTGAAAATAGAGCGGGGTCTACCCTCACCGGAAGAACTGGCTAAAATAAAGGATTATAAAAGGTATGAAATAACCGAGACCGGTATTTCCCCGCGGATTTATCCCGGACAGGTCCCGGGGGAGGTAGTTTTGATCGATAGTGATGAACATGATCAATACGGACATATTATTGAAGGCGCAGCAATGAGAAAGGCGATGGTCGAGAAAAGGGGTAGAAAGATCGCTAAACTGGCTGCGGAAGAGCTGCTGGAACCTGTTTACCAGGGGGGAGAAACGATTGATTTCTTACTGATAGGTTGGGGTTCAAGCTATGGTCCGTTGCAGGAAGCGGTCCAGCTCCTCAATCAGGCGGGATATCACACCGGTCTTTTATCTTTTAATGATGTCTGGCCGTTGCCGACCGGGGAATTGACCAGTAGGGTTGAAAAAGGGGCCAGGGTCATCGTTGTTGAAAATAATGCAACAGCGCAATTCTCCCGTCTAATCAGGAGTGAGACCGGATTAACAGCGGAAAAAAGCATTTTAAAATATGACGGCCGTCCCTATAGCGGCAAAGAGATTTTTCAACGGGTTATCAGTGAGGTGATTCAATAATGGCAGGGTTTAGATATGAATCAGATCGGGTAACTGCCTGGTGTCCTGGGTGTGGAAATTTCCCCTTGCGGAAAGCACTGGTCAGTGCCCTTCAGGAGTTAAGGTTGGCTCCGGAACAAGTAGTTATGTATTCCGGAATTGGACAGGCGGCTAAAATGCCTCACTATATCAGGGTTAATGGATTTAACGGTCTACATGGCCGGGCTTTGCCACCTTCGCTCGGGATGAGAGTGGCTAATCCTGGGTTAAAGGTTATTGTCGAATCAGGCGATGGTGATACTTACGGAGAAGGGGGAAATCATCTCTTACATAACATCCGGCGGAATCCTGATCTAACCCACCTGGTCCATGATAATCAGATTTATGGACTAACTAAGGGCCAGGCTTCACCGACCACCGGACCTGATCAAACTACTTCGGTCCAACCCAATGGAATTACCGCCCAACCCTTTAATCCGATCAGATTTGCCCTGGGGATGCGGGCCAGTTTTGTAGCCAGGGGTTTTGTCGGGGAACAGGACCATTTAAAGGAATTAATTAAAACGGCGATTGAACACAGGGGCTATGCCCTGGTCGATATCCTCCAACCCTGTATAAGTTTTAATAAGGTCAATACCTATCAATGGTATCAGCAAAGGGTATATAAACTTGATCAGGATTATAATCCCAATGATTACCGGGTAGCGATCGCAAAGGCGGAAGAATGGGGAGAACGGATTCCGCTCGGAGTTATCTATCGGGAAGAAAGACCTGTTTTTCGTGATTATCTGCAACAGTTGGATGACAAACCACTGGTCGAGAAGAGCGTTCAACCGGCCGATTTGGAATATTTGCTGGAAGATTTTAGATAATAGCGGGTTAGGAGTAAAAAAAGAAGGCAAGGGGCCAGTTCAGCAGTTGCTAAGCACTGCCGGAATAGCCCCTGTTTTAATTTCCATAAAATGAAAAATAATATAGCCTATTTTCCTTGAATCTGGCGGTTGTCTATTATAGAATATTAGATGAATTGATCGAATTATATTAATTTATAAGATAGGAGGAAAACGATGAACAAGAAGCTTTTAATCACAGGACTTATATTATTTATTTTATTTTCAATAAGTGCTTACAACCTTATTTCGAGTTCGTCGGAAGAGCCGGAAAGGCTCCTCGATAATAGACCGCCAAATGTAGCATCATTGCGAGACTCTTTGCTTGAACAGGTTAGGGAACACCGGGTTAAGCAAGGGGAAAGTCTCTGGGAAATTGCTCAGCAATATGAACTTGATATTGATACAATCATTGGGGCTAATGATATTACCAATATCAATCAGATTCAGCCGGGTGAGGTTCTGAAAATACTGCCGGTTAAAGGGATTATCTATAAAATTGGTCCGGGTGAAAGCCTCTGGACAATTTCCCGGCAATTTGCTATTAGGCTGGACCGGCTCATTACGGCTAATGCAATCCGAAATCCTAATTTGGTTCAACCGGGGATGTTACTAGTTCTTCCGGGGGCTAAGCCGGAGTTTGGTTATCAGCAGCGCATTGAACAGAAATTCATCAGTCCGGTAGCGGGCCGGATATCATCTTTTTATGGGATGAGATGGGGCCGGATGCACGAGGGAATTGATTATGCTGTCTCAATCGGCACCCCAATAAAAGCAGCCCGGAGCGGTAAGGTAATATACAGTGGATGGGCGTCAGGTTACGGCAAGACGATTGTAATTGAACACCAAAAGGGACTGCGGACACTATATGGCCATAATTCTGAACTATTAGTGTATGGCGGACAGTGGGTCGAACAAGGTCGAACCATAGCACTTTCCGGTAATACCGGTCGTTCAACCGGCCCTCATCTCCATTTTGAAATACAGATTAACGGAAAGGCTGTTGACCCACTAATCTATCTTAAATAAAACTGAGCAAAGAAAGCGCCGGTAACGGCGCTTTCTTAGTCAATGATTGTTGAACAGAAATTCCAAGGAAGCCAACTTTTATGTAAAAAAACTCAATAAAAAAAGGATTTTACAATAATATGGAGAAATAATAAACAAACAGAAAAATCCATTAAGGGCAAACCTATTGAAAAATAGGGACGCAAAGCTATGGGTCTAAAAGGACTTTCCCGGTTCTATGACTGCCAGGTTGCCGATAATACTTTCCTTAACGTCCTTAAGCGTCCTTACCTCAGGGACGATTTTTATTATTATTTATATAATAAAGAGGATATTTGTACATAAAAGTCGAATAGTTATATAATGGTAAAGATTGAACGTGCAAAAAATTAGAAAGGAGTATAAAATATATGAAAAGGAAAGAACACAAATTAAAGAAATGGCTTAATTTATTCGGTACAAAGCTAAAGGTAAGATTAATGCTATTTATTACGCTGCTGGTTGTAGTTTTAGTTGCATCAGGTGGATGGTTGGCTTATAATCAGTCCGAGAGAATTTTAAAGGAAAACATCTTTGAAGCTGCCGAGGCCATAGCGGTCAAGGATGCTGCTTTAATTACCGAAATGATCAAAAGTAATATTGCAGTAATTACTAACATGAATACCGTTTTTTTTGAAGAAAGGGCCCAGTATATGACTGATGATATGAGCCTGCTGGTAGGTGTATACTGGTTAAATCAGGAGTCTAATTACAAAAAGCTGGCTGAAGAACAAACAAACTTTGAAGACTTTTTTGTGTCTGATATATATGGTAATGCCAGGAGTACTACCGGAGAAGCAGATATCTCCGAGCGAGATTATTTTAAAAAGGCTATTGAAACAAAGGAAATCGTAATTTCCAAGCCAATTTTGAGTAAAACGAGCGGCAATATGGTGATCGTTATTGTCCGTCCGGTAGTGATTAATAATAAACTGGTCGCCGTAATCGGCGCTTCTATCACTACTCAAGCCTTGCAGGATTCGGTTAAAGCGATGAATATTAATGGCAATGGTTATGGCTTTATCATTGATGAACAAATGCAGACAATTGCTCATCCGGTTGAGGAATATATTAATCAAAAAGTAGTCCTTGAGATCGGTGACCAGCAGTTGGTGGAGATTGCTAACAGGATGGTCACGGGGGAAAGTGGTAGTGGTTATTGTAAGATCGATAACCGACAGAACGGGATCGTTTTTGCACCAATTGGGGTAACAGGTTGGTCATTAGGGATTACGGCAGAAGTCAATGATATTATGGCTCCCCTGGATGTAATCAGAATAGGAAGTGTATGGATTGTCTTGATCTCGATCCTAGTTGCCTTAATTTTGGGTTATTTGATTGCCCATTTTATTGCCAGACCAATTGTTAATATCAGTGGTATTACTGAAAGTATAGCTGATGGAGACCTAACACCTGTTCTTGACCGGAGCTCGCTTAAATCCGGAAATGAAGTTGGTAATCTGGCCCGTTCGGTTAGTAAAATGATCAAAAATCTCCGTGCTATGATCGAACAGGTCGTTAATATTTCCGATAAGGTTTCTGCTTCCAGTGAAGAACTTTATGCTTCCGGAGAGCAGGTAGGTGAGGTTGCCGAGCAGGTTGGCACAGCGATCGAGGGAATTGCTTCCGGGGCAGAGGAACAGTCGGCCCAGGTAGAAGATTTGGTTTCAACTGTGGAGACATTTATCCGCCAGATTGAAGAAGTGGGTCAAAACACCGCGGTAATGACTAAATCTGCTGATGATGTGATGGAGAGAATCAAAAAGGGTAATGACTATGTTAATAATTCGGTCCTCCAGGTCGGCAGGGTTAAGAAGGATTCCACCGAAGTTGCTGACGTTATTAAATCTTTGGGAAAAGCATCGGCAGAGATCGGTAATATTGTTGAGTTGATCAACGGAATTGCTGCCCAGACCAATTTGCTGGCTTTAAATGCGGCAATTGAGGCAGCCCGGGCCGGAGAAGCCGGAAGGGGTTTCAGTGTTGTCGCCGATGAAATAAGGGAATTGGCCGAAGATTCCTCCAGTGCGACCAAACAGATCGCCGATTTGATAAAAGATATCCAAAAAGGGGTAAGTGAAGCCGTCCAAAAGATGGATGAGAGTATTGGTAGTGTTGATGGTAGTGTAAAAGCTATTGAGGTTACCGGACAGGAATTTAAAGAAATCGAAGAAGTAACCGTTAATTTGAAAAGAACGATCGAGCAGGTTGCTGACAATGCTAATCAGATGGCCGATAATAGTAAGCGAGTTGAGGAAGCAATCAATGATATTGCTACTGTCAGCCAGGAATTTGCCGGGAGTTCGGAAGAAGTCGCCGCCTCCAGTGAAGAACAGATCGCCGCTACCGATGAGATTATAAACTCGGCCCGACAACTGGCTGATATGGCTGAAGACTTAACTCAGACCGTTAAAAAGTTTAAATTATAGAAAACAAATATAAACTAGTCAAATATTATGCTTTGATTAATTATCCCGGTGTATTTGTTTCATGCACAGGGATTTTTTTTAATAGATCAGATTACCCAAATTAGGGAACTTACTGCAACTGTTAAATAATCTGTAATCAAAAAAATAGCAGCTGAATATAATGCACTAAAGGATTTGAACGGGTTATTTAACTAAGGTTGATTAACCTGGAAAAGTAATCCTTAAAAGGGGTAGTTGCAAGTGAAAAAAAATAAGCTCAGTATTGACCGGGTTTTAACCTGGCTAACCCTCGGTATTTTCCGTTTTATTTTTGTTAAAGAGGGTACAAATATTATTATAACCAGGTTTGGCAAGTATAACAGGACTTTAAAACCCGGTTTAAATTGTTTTCTCTCCTGTGGCGGCTTGTTTGGACAAATCTACTTTTTCCACTTAACTAATGTAAATACCCTGGAAGTCAATTATACCAATGAAGTAGATATTAAGGAGATCGTCTTTGATTTCCCCCAAGAAAAGGTTATTTCTAAAGATAATGTACAATTTAAGATTGATGCGATTGTTTTTTTTCGGGTAGTCGATCCAAAGATGGCGGTTTTTAATGTAAATGACTATGTCAAATCACTACAATTGACTATTCGGTCGATCCTGCGTGATGAGATAGGCAGCTTTAACCTGGAGGAGATCTATAACAGCCGGGCTACTGTGTCTCTTAATTTGGAAAAAGAAGCCGACCAGGCTGTTAGTGCTTGGGGGATAGATGTTACCCAACTGGAAATTAAGGAATTTGAATTGGGTGAATTTGCCAGCGAATTAATTGAGCAGAAACAGGAAGAACTGGAAAAGAAGAAAAAAATATTACGGGCTGAGGGTCTGAAGGAAGCTAAAATACAGGAAGGGATGGGTCTCAAAGTTTATGCAGAAATGGAAGCTGAAGCGATAAAAATCAGGGCCAGAGCAGAGGCTGAAGCAGAAAAATCTAAATTTGATGCCGAGTTTTATGCTTATGAAAAAGTTGCGGTTATTTTAAAAAAATATCCGGAAGTCCTTACTAAATATCTGCAATTATATAATGCGGAAAAGATCAGCCAGAATTTGGGTCAGGGTAAGGCTACCACTGTTTTTTTGCCGAGTGATATGCATTTGATGGTCCGGGCCCTAAATATCTACAATACTGCTCAAGATGAAAGAATGGAAAAAATTAATGGAGAAAGCAGTAGGGTGGGTGAATAGGGAATTATAGGCTTGATAGTTCTAACCTTATTTACAATTAATAGACAATAATGATATAATTAGAACATAGAAAGAAGTGGGATGGGGATCGAGCAGGTAGTAAAATTAACCGAACTGACCGAAGCCAGGATAAGAATCTTACAGGCAGAGATCAAGCATTAATTTAGCAGGTACATTCCTGCTATATTTCTTTTATCACCGATAATAATAGGTGGGATTATAGAGCATTCTGCCGAAGTTATTAAAATAATAATATAGCAAGTTTTACTTTAATAGGGAGGGATTAGCATCAAATCATCTAGAGAATACCTATGGTTTAATGTAGAAGAAAGGGTTGGCTTTATCAATATTACTCAAAAGGTAGCGGATATTATCACCAAAAGTGGGATTAAAGAAGGACTCTGTCTAGTTAATGCGATGCATATCACAGCCAGTGTCTTTATTAATGATGATGAACCGGGGTTACATAATGATTATAAAAAATGGTTGGAAGAACTGGCGCCGCATCAACCTGTTTCCAGGTATGAGCATAATGGCTTTGAAACTAATGGAGATGCTCATTTAAAACGGCAGATCATGGGCCGGGAAGTAGTAGTTGCCGTAACCGGAGGAGAGCTGGATTTCGGGCCGTGGGAACAGATCTTTTACGGTGAATTTGATGGTCGCCGGAAAAAGAGGGTGCTGGTTAAAGTGATCGGGGAGTAAAATGTTAGCTTTAGAAAAGGTGATTGCGTCTTTCCTTTCCTTACCGGGGTTGTTTATTCTCCTTTACATACCGGTAGTTATCTATCTTTTGCGGAAGGCTCGGTCTGTATTGATTAAGGTTTTAACTGTTTTGTTGCTAATGCTAATGTTGATAACCTTTACGGGATGGGGGACTAGAGTTTTGGTAATTCCGTTGGAGAGAAGGTACCAGGAAACCGGAATTACCGAAAATTTACCGGTGGTAGTAATGGGCGGGGGAATTCATTATTCTTTAAATGGCCGACAGGCTACCCTTAACTCCGTTAGCCTCCAGCGACTTGTAAAAGGATACCAGCTCTACCGAAAAAATGGCGGCCCGCTGCTCTATACCGGTGGAGTAGCAATTGGTCAAATCGGTCCAAGTGAGGCTGAGATTGCTGCCAACTGGTTGAAAGAGATGGGTGTTCCCGCTCAGGAAATAGTAGCGGAAGAGCAGGCGAGGACGTCTTTCGAAAATGGGCTATATGTTAAAGCCTGGCTGTCGGAAAGGGGAGCTTGCAATAAAATTTATCTGGTTACTTCGGCTCTTCACCTTCCGCGGACAGTGCTGGTTTTTCAGAAACAGGGGATCGCTGTTGTTCCTGTGCCGTCTGGATATATTAGCGATCACCGTTTAAGCTGGTTGAGTTATCTCCCGAACAGGGGGTCGTTAAATGCCAACCTGGCAGCTCTTCATGAGTGGTTGGGGATTATATGGTACACTTTACGGGATAGAATTTAATTTATTGCAAGGGATGTGGTTTTTTTATGTCAGCAGATCTCCATCTCCATTCGATCTATTCAGATGGTAGTTATACACCCCGCGAATTGGTCCAGATGGCTGTTAATAAAGGCTTAGATATCATTGCTTTGACTGATCATGATACTGTTAAGGGTATAACAGAAGCGATTGAGGCCGGAAAAGAATCGAAGGTTGAGGTAATACCAGCGATTGAATTGTCTTCCTATCAAGGCCGGACGGAAATTCATATTCTGGGTTATTATCTTGATTATCACTCCGCTAATTTGCTCAAAAAACTCGAGCAAATCTTTACTTTCCGCCTGACAAGAGCCGAAAAGATGATTGTTAAGTTAAATCAATTAGGAGTCAATCTTAACCTGGATGATGTGAAAAAGATGGCCGGGGATGATTTTATCGGCAGACCGCATATAGCCCGGGCGATGGTTAAAGCCGGCTATATCAGTTGTCCGGGCGAGGCCTATACCGATCAATTAATTGCTTATGGGGGAAAGGCTTATGTGGAAAAAATGCAGTTAACCCCGGCCGCAGCAATAGATTTGATCATTAAAGCGAGAGGTATTCCTGTGCTGGCTCACCCTTTTATTATCAATAATCAGGGGAAGCCCTTTGGACGAAAGGAGATTGCCGAACTGGTTCAGGTTGGATTACAAGGAATTGAAGTATACCACTCTAAACATGATCGGCAAACCAGCACATATTACCTTAACATTGCCAGGGAATTGGGGTTGTTGGTGACCGGGGGCTCTGATTTTCACGGTTTAATTAAACCGAATGTTGCAATGGGAAGTGTACGAATTGACAATGAACTGGTCGAGCGGTTAAAGGAAGCAAGGATTTAGAGGAAAAATCAAATGATTCTTGCAAATAATATCTAAATAGGGTATAATAATAGTAATTTACTTAAACGTTAAAGGATGAATATTTATGACGGCTACTATTAAGGATATTGCCAAAAGGCTCGGGATTTCGGTAACAGCAGTATCGAAAGCCTTAAATGATAAAGATGATATTAGTGATCAATTAAAAATAAGGGTAAAAAAAGTTGCCGAAGAGTTGGATTATTCGGCTAATACGATTGCTAAGCGGCTGGTTACCAACAAGAGTAACACATTGGGTGTGTTTATGTTTAGCCGGGTTAGTCAAAAATTGGACAGTTTTGTTTTTCAGTTTATCGCCGGTATTTTGGAAGAAGCTAATAAAAATGACTATGATATATTACTTTTTTCAACCGACAGTGACCTGCTCAATGAAAAGTCATATATAAAACTATGTAAGGAGCGAAGGGTAGAGGGAGCAGTTTTATTTGGAGTCAGACTGGATGATCCCCACATTGATGAATTAAAGAGCTCACCATTACCGATCTCAATTATTGATACCGATATCGAGGGTAAAAATATATATTATGTTTCAACCGATAATCGAACAGGTGTCAATAAAGCAATGGACTACTTATGGAGATTAGGACATCGCCGGATTGCTATGATTAATGGTCATGAAAAAGCCCAGGTATCAAAGTTTAGATATAATGCTTTCCGTCAATATCTAAGGGAAAGAGACTCTTTTGAGTCGGGGTTGGTCTTCCCGGGCGATTTTAGTCAAGAGAGCGGTTATTACTGGGGAAGAGAAATTTTAAAAATGGAGCAGCGACCTACCGCTGTTTTTGCCGCTTCCGACTTAATGGCGTTGGGAGCTATCCAAGCATTTAAGGAAGCAGGATTGCATCTACCGCATGATATGTCGATTATTGGTTTTGATAATTTATCTTCCAGTGAATTTGTTGAACCGGGTTTGACTACAGTCAGCCAGGATGGTATAAAAATGGGGAAAGAGGCTGCTAAACTGCTCCTGGACAGAATTGCCGGCCGGGGGTCGGAGCAAAAAGTGGTTTTACAGCCTGAATTAATAATCAGGGACTCCTGTCAGTCCATCAACCAGGAAAGGGGGTAAAAAAACAGCTTTACTTTAACGTTTAAGTTACTAAAAAAAGGAGGTTTTATCAAATGAAAACAAGATTACTATGGGGGATAATGTTTTTAGTTTTAATTATTTCTTCGGTTAGCCAGGCGGCGACTGAAATTCGAATTGCCGGGTTTGGTGGTAATGACCAGAATATTGTTGAGGAATTAATCGCCAGGTTTGTAGAAACAGAGTTAGCCGCCCAAGGTGTTAAGATTATTTATGAACCGATTGCCGATGATTATCCAAGATACATTCTAAACGCTTTATCAGCCGGAACAGCTGCTGATTTATTTTATATGGATATTTTCTGGGCCAAGAATGTGATTAAAACGGGAGCAGTTGAGCCCTTAGATAGTTATTTGCAAGATTCAGCAGTTTTGAGCAAAGATGATATTGTGACTTCACTGCTGGAGGGTTTTACAGTTGACGGGAGCTTATATGGTATACCAAAAGATTTTAATTCTTTAGCCCTTTTCTATAACAAAGACCTTTTTGATATAGCCGGGGTGGAGTATCCCAATAGCGAGGATACCTGGGAAAGCCTGGAGCAGAAACTGGAGAAAGTAGTAGCGATTGACCAGAATTTTATTGGAATGGCGTTACAGCCTGACTTCGCCAGAATGGGTGCCTTAGCTTATGCTAATGGGTGGGAACCATTTGTCGGAAACGAGACTAATCTGCTGGCTCCGGAATTTAAAGAGGCTTTTGCCGTATACACAGACCTGAAGGCTAAGGGTTTGGGATTAATGCCGGCTGATATCGGGCAGGGTTGGGGAGGAGGGGCATTTGCCACCGGGAATACCGCCACTTGCCTGGAAGGTGCCTGGATTATCGGTTTTTTGCGGGATCAGGCCCCTAACCTTAATTATGATGCAACTTTACTGCCGAAGAGTACAGCGACCGGTGAAAGGGGTAATTTTATCTTCACAGTAGCCTGGGGGATTAATGCCGATTCCCAAAACAAAGAACTCACTTTTAAGGTGTTGGAAGCTCTCACCTCTCCCGCAGCCCAACAATGGGTCCTGGAAAGGGGTTTAGCTATTCCGAGCCGTAAATCCCTGGTCGATAACCCCTACTTTGAGAATGAAACAAAAGAGGCTCAGGCTAATAAAATCGTCTTTATCGGTGCTGCCACTGGGCAGGTTAAACCATTTAGTTTTAAAGAGTATGGTGGAAAATGGATCGATCCGATTAATGCTGCTCTGGCTGAAGTAATGAGTGGACAGTCGACTGTTGAGCAAGCCCTGGCCACCGCTCAGAAGAGACTGGATGAAGATGTAATGAAGTAGCATGGTTCTTATATAGGGAGGGGGAGGCTCTCCTTCCCTTCCTTTAATCGTCCTGCTGATCAGCTATGTACTAACCTGGAGGTGGAGAGTTTGGAGAACAAATGGCGATTTCTCAAAGAAAAATCCGCTCCTTATCTTCTGTTAACACCGTTTGTGATCTGGTTTTTAATCTTTTTTGGCTATGCTTTTATTAGAGTATTATTTTTTAGTTTTACCGATTACGACCTTTTTGCTACTCCCCGCTTTGTTGGGTTGAGTAATTTTCAAGGTCTTTTCCGGGAATTTCTGTTTGCTCGCGCTTTAAAAAATTCTTTAACCTATGCGATTATTGTTACAACCTTCCAAACGATCGGAGCCCTGATTTTAGCGGTAGTCCTCAACTATAAAATTAGAGGGATTAAATTCTTCCGGGCGGCCTATTATATGCCGAGTGTTACTTCAAGTGTTGTCATTACCTTAATTTTTATCTGGTTATTTCAACGAAAAGGGGTGATCAATTACCTTTTAACCCTTTTCGCTCAATACCGATTGCTTATCTGGGTATTTTTAATTTTCTTTTTAATCAGCCAGACCTTACTTGTCCTGAAGGAGAAGTGGCGGCAGAGACCGGTTAGTATTTTTGAGCCCAGTTATGTTGTGCTTTCTCTGCTGCTGGCAGTAGTGATAACTTTTTTATTAAAAACCGGTGGTTTTATATCAATCCTTACTGTCCAGCCTTTGGAAACTATCTGGTTAAATACCAGAGAGACAACTCCGAATTGGGCCGGCTCCTTAGCTTTTCCCCGGCCACTAGCGGCAATTATGTTTCTTAATATCTGGACTACTATCCCGACTTTTATGTTACTATACCTGGCCGGTTTACAGGATATACCGCTTTCGCTCTATCAGGCGGCAGAAGTCGATGGGGCATCGACTGTTCAGAAATTCTGGTATGTGACAGTTCCCCAGTTAAGACATATTACCTTCCTCGTTGTAACAATGGGGTTGATCAGTACCCTGCAGATGTTCGATCAGGTCGCTATTATTGGTGGTCAGGCTCCCCAGGAATCAATAATAACCCTGGCCTATTATGTTTATGTCACTATGTTTCCCCGGTCAGCGATAGCTGAGGTCGGTATGGCCAGTGCTGCAGCCTTAGTTCTGGCTGTTCTTACTTTAATTATTGTCGTGATCCAGCAACGGGTTACCGGTGAGAGGAGGTATAAAAGTGAGTGAGTTATCGAGCAACCAACAGTCACAAGTAGAATTACAATTCAGGATTAGACGGAAGCGCTGGCTGAATGTTGGAGCAGTGTATCTAATCTTAATCCTTATTTCTTTCCTTTTCATGGGGCCTTTTCTCTTTGGGGCAATTTCCAGTTTAAAAGATAATCCGACCGAATGGCCCCCAACCATTCAGACAGCCCAGCTTTCTCCTCGCAACTGGCTGGGGGCTTTTAACCTGGCCCGACAGGCTGGGAGTGGAGGTTTATTTGGTCAATTTAAAGCCGGTAAAATGGTGCAATTAAAGGTAACTTATCGATTTCCAGCGGGGCATGAGGTTGTATTGCCAGAGGTGAGTATCCCGGTACGGGTTGCCGGATCGGGTCAGGCGGCCCTTGACCTTACTCAGAAATATGCAGCGGATTATTTAGAGGTTAGTGCGGTTGAAGAAATTAAGCGCTGGACCGAAGGGGGAGCAATTTATGCCGAGTATCAGATTATGATCAGCAACCCCAGTCACTTTAATTTCGATATAGTACCCCTTAATTTAAAAGTCCCTTATCAGGTCGAGTTTGTGCAGGGAACCCTTACCCCCAACAATATTGAGAGACTGGGTATGGTTCAAAGCTGGAAGAATATAAGCAGTGGTCTTATCCCCTATATCTTCCATAACTATGATCGGGTTTTTAATGAAAATTATAGCCGTAGTACCGGGAGAAGTCTGTTTTTAAGCTGGGTGTTAAATTCTTTTTTTATTTCGATTATGCGGGTAATTACGACATTGATTTTAGCGGCAATGGCCGGCTATGTGCTGGCAAGGCTTAAGTTTGTAGGGCAGAAGCTGTTTTTTGTCCTTATTCTTTTTTCAATGATGATCCCGGCTCAGGTTACATTTATTTCAAATTATCTGGTCTTACGGGACGGGGTCTTTGGTTTAAGTAAAATGTTTGGGGTAAATTCGTTATTAAATACCTTTAGTGGTTTGATTATTCAAGGGATGGTTAGCGGAAGCGCCGTTTTTATTATGAAACAGTTTTTTGCCGGATTACCCAGGTCGCTGGAAGAATCAGCCTGTATTGATGGGGCTTCTACTTATCAGACCTTCTTTAAAATAATGCTTCCGCTAGCTAAACCGGCTCTTGGAGCCTTAACAATCTTGACCTTTCAGGGGACATGGAATGATTTCTTTATGCCGCTGGTTATTATTACTTCACCCATGGATAAATTCCCACTGACTGTCGGTCTGCTAAGTTTCCGGATAATGTATGGTGCTGCAGGGATGGCCTGGGGTCCAATTCTGGCCGGAGCAATTATCTCCGCTTTACCGATTATTATCTTGTTTGTTGTCTTCCAAAAGTACTTTGTGGAAGGGATCAGTTTCACTGGACTGAAGGGATAGAGGGTAATTTACCAGCTATTTGACTTAAATTAGATCTTGGAGCAAATACAGCAATTGAAAGGAAGGATTAATCTTGGTTATAAAATTTACTGAAGGATATGATGAATATAAGAACTGGTTAATATCTGAAAAGGGTTTTTGCCGCAATAATCTCAGCAGAGCTGAAACAATTCTAAGTTTGGCTAATGGTTATATCGGGTTGAGAGGAGCAGTTGAGGAAGAATATCCCGGTGAACAGCGGGGTTGCTATATTGCCGGCTTATTTGATCGTTTGGCGGATGAAGTAACAGAACTCCCCAATATCCCTGATTTTACCAGGATTGGTATCTCTCTGGCCGGGGAAGAATTTAACCTGCTGGAGGGCAAAATCATCTCATCTCATCGCTGCTTAAATCTAAAGGATGGTCTACTGGCCAGAGAAGTAATCTGGGAGAGTCCGCAGGGAAAACGCAGCAGACTATTTTTCCAGAGATTTGTTTCGCTTAAAAGAAAGCACCTGGTCTGTTTAAAGATTTCGATTAAACCCCTTAATTATGCTGGCTTAGTTAGCATTACTTCCGGTTTTAACGGGAGGGTAACCAATAGTGGAACCCAGCATTTTCTTGAAGGAGATCAAAGGATCAGGTCTGATCATAGTATTTACATGACCAGCAGGACTCAACAAAAGGGTCTTTTGCTGGTCCAATCAGCTGGCCATAAGTTGAAGCTGGACGCACGACAAGTTGAATTGCAACCGCGCTTTATTATTGAGCGACGGCAGCTTGCCATCGAAACAACCCGTTTTCTTGATAATAAGCAGGAATTATCCTGTGAAAAGACGGTGGTAGTTTTTACGGCCCGGGACCGGGAATTTGCTAATAACCAGGACGATCAATTGGTTATTGATACCACCCTGGCTGAATTAGACCGGTCAATCGAGCAGGGTTTTGACTCCCTGTTGGAAGAGCAGAAAAGCAGCTGGCATCAATTATGGCAGGAAATGGAAGTTAAACTCTCCGGACCGGATTTTGACC
The DNA here is from genome assembly GCA_022360715.1 of Halanaerobiales bacterium. Taxonomy (GTDB): domain Bacteria; phylum Bacillota; class Halanaerobiia; order Halanaerobiales; family DTU029; genus JAKSCG01. The sequence goes on along the minus strand of JAKSCG010000191.1, from coordinate 42,187 downwards.
AACTGGCCTTAAGATTTGCCCAATATCATTTAATTCAAATGACACCGGCCCATGACAGTCGGGTCAGTATCGCCGCTAAAGGGCTTTCCGGGGAAGGATATAAAGGCCATGTATTTTGGGACACGGAAATCTTTATTTTGCCCTTTTTTATCTATACTTTCCCCCAGATAGCCAGAAATCTTTTGCTTTACCGTTATCATACCCTGGCCGGCGCCCGAAAAAAAGCTAGTGAGAATGGATACCGGGGGGCCATGTTTGCCTGGGAGAGTGCTGAAAGTGGAGAAGAGACAACACCACAGTACGGTCACCTTGACCCACAGACTGGAATACCGGTTCGGATCTGGTGTGGTGAGCTTGAACAGCATATTACAGCAGATATTGCTTATGCGATCTGGCTTTATTTCCAGGTTACTCTTGATGTTGATTTTATGGTCAACTATGGAGCGGAAATTTTTATGGAGGCAAGTCGTTTTTGGGCCAGTCGGGTAGAATATAATCCCCGGAAAAAGCGCTATGAAATAAACAATGTGATTGGTCCGGATGAATATAGTGAACATGTCAATAATAATGCCTATACCAACTATCTGGTTAACTGGCAACTAAAAAATGCACTTACTTTTGTTGAATGGTTAAAGCAAGATCATCAACCGGCCTGGGAGCAATTGCAACAAAAAATTAATCTGCAAGAAGAAGAGTTAGCTGATTGGGCCAAGATTATCAAGTTTATTTATCTCCCTATCGATCAAAAAAAGGGTTTTATTGAACAGTTTGAGGGCTTTACTAAGCAAAAAGAGATTGATTTAACCCATTATCAGGGTAAGATTGGGGCGATCCTGGAGGACTTAAGCTGGTCGGATATTACCGGTAGTCAGGTTTTAAAACAGGCTGATGTGGTGATGTTACTCTATCTGCTCGGTGAAAGCTTTTCAGAACAGGTCAAAAGGGTTAATTGGGAATACTATGAACCGAAAACACTGCATGATTCCTCTTTAAGCCCTTCCATCCATGCGATTGTAGCTGCTCAACTGGGTGATTTAAAACAGGCTTATCAATATTTCCGGCAGTCCTGTGCGATCGACCTGGGCGAGCAGCCGAATAGCATTCAAGCCGGTTTACATGCAGCATCATTGGGTGGAATCTGGTTAGCTTCAATCATGGGATTTGCCGGTGTACAGCTTAATGGTGATAAACTATTGATTAAACCAAAGTTGCCGGACAAATGGAAAAAACTCTGCTTTAAACTAAAATGGCGGGGAAGCACTTATTCAATTCAGATCAAACAGGACGAGGTCATTATGAATGAGCTAAACAACAAGGTAAAGAAGTACTCCTGGTTTGACGAAAAATATGATATAATGATGTAGATATTAGGATAGACTGATTGGAGTGATATAAATGCAGCTAAACCTGGCAGCTTTTATATTTGACCTGGATGGGGTGATTACCGATACGGCCGAATACCATTATCTTTCCTGGCAGCGATTAGCGGATGAAGAGGGTATACCCTTTTCCCGGCAGGATAATGAACAGTTCCGGGGTGTTTCCAGAAGGGACTGTCTGGAGATACTATTGGCCGGGAGGAATTATCCTGAAAAAAGGGTGCAAGAACTGCTGGTCAGAAAGAATAATTATTATCAGGATTTGATTAATGAGATTTCCAGTGCTAATATTATAGCAGGGGTATTAAAGCTATTAAAGGAACTGAAACAGTATCGGATTAAGCTGGCTGTCGCTTCCGCCAGCAAGAATGCTCGATTCGTTATTAAAAAACTGGGAATCGAAGAGATTTTTGATACCATTTCCGACGGATATAGTGTTAAAAAAACTAAACCGGCCCCGGATCTATTCCTGCATACGGCAGAAAAGCTAAGAATTAAACCAGCGGCCTGTGCAGTTGTCGAAGATGCCAGCGCAGGTATCGAAGCTGCCCTTGCAGCCGGAATGATCGCGATCGGAATCGGCCCGGCAGAAAGAGTCGGTAAGGCCCACTACCGCTTTGACCTACCGGAGGAGATTAACCTCAGCGACATCATTAAAGTTAATTAAGGTACAACCTTTTTCCGCAAAAAATACAAATCTGACTTGAAAAATGTGAAAAGGGTAGCAACTGAAAAAAAATTATAGTATAATAAATTGAATGAAATTAAGTTTGTCTTATTTTACAAAGTCTTGTATAATCATCTTAGTGTGCTGAACTGATGTTATATTCTTGAAAAAATATAGCAGGAAAAAAATCAGTCGGTATGCTAGATGATTTCTTATCTTTAACTATTCACTAATTGACCAAGTTATCTGATAGATTGTTTAAAGGGAGAAATAATATTATGAAACAGAAGTTTTTAACTTTCATTATTGCCTTTGCGATCTGGATTGTTTTTGCCGGGAAAATAACAAGCGATGTATTAATAATTGGTGTTGGGGCAGGACTAATAACTACGGTTTTTTTTCATAATATGCTGCTGAGATCAATCAACCATCCCAAAGGCTGGTTTAATTATTTTAGGGTGCTATTAGTGGTGATCGTCTTTATACCCGTATTTTTTTATGAGGTATTGGTAGCGGCCTTAAAAGTATCCCGTCATGTTATTGAAAAAAAACCATCTTTTTGTCCGGGGATCGTCAAAGTAAAAACCAAATTAACCAATATTACGGCTATTACGATTCTGGCCAATTTAATAACTTTAACCCCGGGCACCTTAACTCTTGATTTTGATATAGCAGAAAGGGCTTATTATATCCATTGGATTGATGTTAGAACCAGGGAAGAGGTAGAGGCACGCAAGGAGATTATTGAGCAATTTGAAAAGTGGTTGGAGGTGATTTTCCGATGATCTTAACGATGGCAATCTTTTTTGTCGTTTTATCTTTAATAACTCTTTATCGTTTGATTAAAGGACCAACCATAACTGACCGGCTGATTGCTGCTGATACTATTGGTGTTTTTATGGCAATAGTTATGTTATTAATTAGTCTGCAATATAATATTGCATTGTTGATTGATATCGTTTTAGCTTATGCTATTTTGCTCTTTGTTGATATATTAATTTTCTCCAAATACTTTGAACACAGGGAGTTGTATAAATAATGGTGATCAGGGAGATATTCTTTTATTTTTTTATGATAACCGGGGGTATTTTTGCGGCGATCACAGTTATCGGTTTGATTCGCTTTCCGGATGTTTATACCCGAATCCATGCTGCCGCGGTAGTTTTAACTATTAGTGCATTTTTTTTGACGATTGGTATCGCAATTTATGTCTGGGATTTTTATTTGAGTCTCAAGATCCTGTTAATCAGCCTGTTTTTTTTAATATCAAACCCGATGGCTACCCATTCTATTGCCCGTTCTTCTTACCGAAAAAAGATAGCCCTACCAGCGATCAGAACGATCGATGCCTATTCTGACTTTATCGGAGAAGACCAATGATTACTTTGGAAGTTTTACTCCTGTTGTTAATCATAGCCGCTGCCTTTTTGGCAGTATTTTCAAAAGAGGAACTTAGTTCAATCATTAGCCTTTCCATTTTTTCTGTTTCTCTTACTACGATCTATTTGCTTTATAAAGCCCCCGATGTGGCTATGGCTGAGTTAGTAATTGGTGCCGGAATAAATACTGCAATTTTTATGACAACAATTAGTAAGGTCAGAACAGAAAAAAGAGAGCGTATATTCCGGAAAAAAATGAAACGGAAAAACTTGCTGGTTTTACTCACTCTTGCTTTGTTAAGTGGGGTTCTTCTGCTGAACTTTAATTATATTCCGGATCAGCAAATTGTACCGGGCCAACTGGCCGATCATATTATTAAAGCAGGGGTAACCGAAACCGGCTCTTTAAATCTGGTAACGGCCATTCTCTATGACTATCGGGCCTTTGATTCACTGGGTGAGAGTACGGTAGTTTTTGCTGCGGTTAGTGCGATCGTGTTGATCCTTTCTTTTAAGACTTTGCCGGTATCTTCACACGGTTTATCGTTTATTGTTAAACGAACCTTTAGTTTCCTAACCCCTTTTATTTTTTTATTCGGGTTGTATATTATTACCCATGGTCATATATCGCCAGGGGGAGGCTTTCAAGGCGGGGTTATTCTGGCTAGCATCTCAATTATTTTCAGTATTGTTTATGGGAGTTCCTTTGATTATCAAAAATACAGTCCTAAATTTAAGACGATATTAGAAACTGCTGGGGCCTTAATTTTTGTGTCGGTTGGTGGTATTGGAATTATTACCCAGGGTTTTTTTCTAGCTAATCTCAGTCCTTTATATGGTCAAACCGGCAGCCTAATCAGTGCCGGAAGTATTCCGCTAATCAACCTCGGAGTTGGCTTTAAAATCGGAGCCGGTATGGCTATAATATTTTATAGCATGATTCAGAAAGCCTATAGAGAGGAGTTGTAGATTTGTTCTATCATTTTATCTTTATCTTATTATTTATGCTGGGACTTTATACTATTTTAGTCCAGGACAATTTGATCAAACTGGTCATCGGCTTAACTATTATGGAAGCGGCAATTTTTCTCTGGGTTATTGCCACTAATTACCGGGGAGGGATTATACCTATTTTGCAACCCGGGGTTATTGAAGCCGATGTCGTTAATCCCATCCCCCATGCCCTAATTTTAACGGGGATTGTAATTGGGGCCAGCACTACTGCTCTTCTCTTGACCCTGGTTATTGAAATAAATAAATTTGCTACCGTGATCACTCTTGATGTTTTAAAGGGGCTGCGTGATTAATGGAATTGAATATCCTACTCTTAATCCTGATCCCGCTTGTTACCGCATTCTTGATTCCCCTGGTCGATATAATTAATGTAAAAATAAGACGGTTTGTAATTATCTCATCTGTCCTGGCTGAGGTTCTGGTCAGTCTTTTTATAATAATATCTCAATATAACTTGTTTTTGGCAGGAAAATTAGACCTCCGGTATTATCTGGGAGGATGGTCCTCAATGCTTGGTATTACCTTAGCATTAGATAGTTTAAGTTTAATTTTTTCTATTTTAATTAGCTTTAGTTTAGCTTTAATTATTATCTATTCGATTGGTTTTATTGGTCATCATGAGGGGAAATACTATGCCCTGATTTTTCTGATTTTGGCTGCAATGCAGGGGACTGTTTTAACCGGAGATATCTTTAATCTTCATATTTTTATCGAACTGATTACAATTACTTCAGCCGCCCTGGTTGCTTTTAAACGGAACCGTGAAGGAATCGAAGCAACCCTTAAATATATTATTTACGGAGTTATTGGCGGTTTATTTTTCCTGGTTGCAGTCTTCTTAATATATTTCAACCTTGGTTCACTTAATATCGGCATTATTGCCAGTAATTTTGCTCAGATCAACATCAAGATGAAGACTACGATTATTGCCCTTTTCTTGACGTCAATTTTAATTAAAATGGGAATATTCCCCTTTCATTTTTGGTTGCCGAAAGCCCATAGTGTCTGCCCGAGTTCGGTCAGTGCCCTTCTATCGGGGGTTTTATTGAAGATTTATCTTTATGTTTTTATCCGCCTGTTTTGGGACATATTCGGTTTTGGTTTATTAAAAGAAGTTGGGTTAGATTATTTTATGATTTATCTGGCCCTTTTTTCCAGTATCATTGGGCATATCCTGGCTTTGCAAGCAGATGATGTCAAAAAAATGCTGGCTTATTCTTCAATTGGACATGTTGGAATGATTGTGGGGGTTCTTTTGCTGAATACACCTACCGCGTTATATGGGGGATTATTGCATACGATCAGTCACCTGCTGCTGAAAACCACCCTTTTTTTGACGGTAGGTTATCTAATCCAATATACTAATGGTCATCACGTTGCCGATTTTCACGGAGTTGCTTATCGAAATCCGGGGATTTTTATTGCCTTTACACTAGGTATCCTGGGAATGATCGGGATACCCCCTTTGCCTGGCTTTTATAGTAAGTGGTATATCGTACAGGCTTTTATTGAGTCAGGTTTTGTTTTAGCCGGGGTATTGGTGATTGGCGGAAGTATCATCTCTTTGTTTTATTATTTACGCTTTATTTACCGGGGTTATAGTTTGTTGGATTATGAAAAAAAGATCAAACCGCAAAGGGTAGGAGTAGTTTTATCCGCTTTTTATCGAGAACGAATTGTAACTGATGTCTCATATGTCATGACTTCACTTGTAGTATTTAGTGGGCTTTTTATCTGGTTATTTAAACAACCATTAATGGTCGTGGTCTGGGCTTTGATTGGGGGTTAGGATTATCAAAGGGTTTATTGATAGTAATTTTATAATTAATGAATTAAATCTTATTTTTTTTGCTACAGGTCTGTTAATTACTGCTTTTACTCTACTGTCAGCTTACACACAGATTGAAGAAAAACGCCGGGAATACTATTTTTTAAATACCATATATATCATGTCATTTCTGGTTGTGATTTTTTCTAAAAATTGGCTTTTATTTTTTGTGGCCTGGGAAATGGTTACACTTTCAACAACACTGATGCTATTATGGAGGGGTAGAGGATTAGCCGGTCAGTATTTTATTATACAATTCTTTGGTAGTGGTATTTTGTTAGTAGTTATAGTTGTGGCTATAAGCAATGGATATGCTGAAATTGGAGCAATTAATGAGTTATGGTTGCAGAACTTATTTATATTGGGGTTTGGTATAAAAAGTGCCCTTTTTTTTTTTTTTTTCTGGCTTCCCCCCATTCATTCACAGGCACCTGCCCCTGTTAGTGCGATCCTTTCCGGATGGGTAGTAAAGCTAGGCTTCATTATCTTTTTAAGATTAATCCCGGGGGGAAATAGTCTATTATTAATCCTTGGTTTTTTAATGATATTCTATGGCGGGATAAAAACCCTTCAGGCCTCAGATTATAAAGTGTTATTGGCCTACAGCTCAATAAGTCAGTTGGGTTATATAGCGATTGGTATCGGTAGTGGAAATATCTATGGTTATATCGGTAGTATTTTTCAGATAATTGTTCACGGAATAGCTAAAACTGGCTTATTTATAGGAAGTGGATATTTAATACGGGAATATGGTAGTAGATCTATTTATGATTTTAAGCAGATCTGGTCAAGGCAAAAATTAACTGCACTTAGCCTTTTAATTTGTTTTAGCCTTTTGATGGGCACTCCTTTTTTATTGGGATATAATAGCAAATATTTAATAAAATACGGCCTAAAAAGCAGGCTGGATTTAAAATATATCAATACGATTGATCTAGGCCCGTTGATTACAATTATTTTTTTGGCCGCCACTTTACTTTCGGTTTTATATTCAGTACGTTTTCTTTACTGGGCTTTATTTAGAGACTGTATGGTTAAGAAACAAGAAAGGGCTATTTATAAAACTAAAAAGGTATATTTCTTAAAAAAGACGGATCGGCTCAACTTAATTGCAGTTATTTTTTTAATTTTAATGCTAGGGTTATATCCCGGTTTGATTACGAGCAGCATTAAAGAAGGCCACTTTGATTATGGTTCAATAGCCGGATTTATAGAGTTTGTGGCGATTCTCTTTCTTTCATTAGTTATCCTTAAAGGCCTGGCCGGATATAAAACTGAAAAAAGTCAAATACCTTCCTTTAACTTTCTTTTTAATAAAATTAATAAAAGTTTATATCGTGTAAGTCGAAATGTATATAATTTTATTTACCAAGATTTTCAGTATCAATTACTGTGCATTCCTTTGTTTTTGTTATTACTCTTGTTTTGGTTAAGTCTGATTAAGTAAGATGAGCAAATAAAACCTTAAAAAATTATTTCTTTTCAGCAACACTGGTCAAGAATTAAGGGCCAGTGTTTTTGGTTATTAATATTTTTTATAAATAATGAGACTATTCGAATTAGTCTGGGGCAAGATAATAGATAATGAAAAAACTTATAGCAGGATTCTAGCAGGATTCGTCCAAAAATTAACATTAATAGTATTCTGTTAATTATCTAAAAAATCCCTATGTACTTTATTTTTAAACAAAAGTCTTCAAAATCCTTTACGCAATTTACGACAGTTATTGACAGTTTACAACCTTACCCGATCATAAGCTTCACTTACATCCTTTCGTTCAATCCCTAAGTACTCTCTGGTTGTACTGGTACTGTTGTGCAGATACTTAGCTTGAATTACTTCAATACTTATTCCCGCTTTGTGAGCATGATGGCCCCAGCTCTTTCTCAAGGTATGTGTCCCTACGGCTAAATCGGTCAGTCCAACGGCATTGCACCATTTTCGAACAAGTTTATAGGCCTGGACTCTACTGATTGATTTTCTTTTATCCTTTGTATTATAGATCAAATAATTCTCTATATTATCTAAAAGATCAGTTTTTTCCCGGATTAGTTCTAAAGCATTCTTAACTTCATCATTAATTTTGATTATATTTCTTTTGTTAGTCTTTTCCTCAATTATACAAAATCTGTCTTCAACATTGTAATTGAAATCAACAATATTTTTGATCTGGATTTTAAGTAAATCCCCTATTCTCAAGCCGAAGTTAAGTCCTGTGACAAATAAAAGATAATCCCGCCATTTGTGTGAGTTTTTAAGGATATTTTTTATATCTTTAATTTTCTTAATATCCCTAATTGGTTCCATTCGATTTCCCATAAAAATTCCTCCTTTTGTAAACATAAGTACTAAAATTATAACATATATTAACCAAAATTAAAAGTTATTGTTTGACAAAATTATCCTTAATGTGTCGATATTTTTACTTTTTAGTTAACAGAATACTATTAATGTTAACTGAGAGTTAAGAGATGGAAGGGAGAAACAGTATTATTTATAACAATATTTCTCAATTTTTAAAAACAATTAAGATAAAATTCACTGAAAAACATTGTTGAGGTGATCTACTTTGGAAAAAGAAAATGTTTTAAATGAAATGCGAGCACTGATGATTTCCCTATATGAAAAACATGGAATCGATGAAAGAGTAATTAATATATCCCAGAAAATAGATGAAATCATATTAGCTAATATTAAAATGCAACTGGCCCAAAAAAAACGAGATCAGAAATAGCGGAGAAATATTATTTGTTTTTATTAGGTAACAAATACCCAGCTCAAAAAATAGATTTCTTTTAGGATAAGAGGTGTTATTTTTTGAAAGAAGAACAATTACTTACCCAGGAAGAGGTTGATCAGCTTTTGAAAGACCTCAAAAAAAAATCAAATAAAAATATAACAGATAATTTAAAAAACAAGTAATTCTTGTTTGGCTTAGCACAAAAGATAGTCTTCCTCCATAGAATATTAAAGATATTATTGCCAGGTTTGCTGGGAATGGAGGTTTTTTATGCTGGAAGCACATGGGGGAATACTGGTTAACCGAATTGTCTATGGAGAGGAAAGGGCAGACTTATTAAGCAGGACTAAAGAAATGCCGCGAGTAGCAACTGATTTACATAATTTAACTGAGATCGAAAATATTGCAACAGGTTTATATAGTCCCTTGACCGGCTTCTTAAATCAGGAGGATTATGATCAGGTTATCGAGGATATGAGGTTGGCGGACGGGACTGTCTGGCCTTTGCCGGTGGTGTTAAGAGTGAGTCCGGCGCAAGCCGACCGGTTGGAGGTTGGTAGTGAAATTGCTTTAACTGATCTAGGGGATAGGGTTTTTGCTATTATGGTGCTGGAAAGCAAATATAGTTATAATAAGGAGCGGGAAGCAAGCAAGGTTTATCAAACTACCGACTTAGAACACCCAGGTGTGACCAACCTATTTAACTGTGGTGAGGTAATACTCGGTGGGGAGATTAAATTAATTAAGCGCCAACAATACCAGTTATTCAATCAATACAGATTTGACCCATTTCAGGTCAGAGAGGAGTTTAAAAGGAGAGGCTGGGAGACGGTGGTCGGATTCCAGACCCGCAACCCTATCCATCGGGCCCATGAATATTTACAGAAATGCGCCCTGGAGATAGTTGACGGTCTGTTTTTATCCCCACTGGTCGGTCAAACTAAGAGTACTGATATCCCTGCCGAATACAGGATTGAGAGTTATGAAGTGGTTATAAATAAAATCTATCCCCCGGACCGGGTCTTTATGGCAGTCTTCCCGGTTACCATGCGTTATGCCGGGCCACGGGAGGCTATTTTTCATGCAATTTGTCGTAAAAACTACGGTTGTACGCATTTTATTGTCGGTCGGGACCATGCTGGGATAGGCGATTATTACGGCACATATCAAGCCCAGGAGGTTTTTGACCTATTTTGTCCGGACGAAATAGGTATTGTTGCTTTGAAGTTTGAATATTCTTTTTACTGCCGAAAGTGTCAATCAATGGCGACCGCGAAGACCTGTCCCCATGATCGCAAGTATCATCTGGGTTTAAGTGGAACTAAAGTCAGGTCCTTATTACAGGATGGGAAAAGACCACCCCATGAAATGACCAGGCCGGAGGTTGCCGACGTGCTGATTCGGGGTCTAAAAAATACCGTCAGAGTTCAGAAAGCAAGGTTATAAATATGGGCAGGCAAAACGGGGTAACTGTTTGGTTTACCGGACTTAGTGGGGCGGGAAAAACAACTATTGCCTTAGGGGTTGAAAAAATCTTAAAAAAAAGGGGCTTTTATGTTGAGCGGTTGGATGGAGATATTGTCCGGGAGACTCTTACCGCCGACCTGGGTTTTACTAAAGAAGACAGGGATACTAATATTAGGAGAAATGTTTTTGTCGCCGGACTATTAACCAGAAATGATGTAATAACCCTTTGCTCTTTTATTTCACCGTATCGCGAGACAAGGGCGTATGCCCGTAAACAGATTGAAAGAGTCGGCGCCTTTATTGAGGTTTTTGTCAATTCCCCGCTTAGTGTTTGTGAAAAAAGGGATGTTAAGGGGTTATACCAAAAAGCCCGTCGGGGCGAGATTCGAAACTTTACCGGAATATCTGCACCCTATGAGCTCCCTTTGGACTATGAACTAGAGTTAAAAACCGATCGAGAAACAGCAGAAGAAAGTATTACCAGAGTGATAAATTATCTGGAAGAAAAGGACTATATTTCCCCGCTTGCTGATAACGATAATAAATGATAAAATAAAAGCAACTAAAAATTCAAATTTTTTTCACAATGGGGGGATAGCATGCAGCTAAAAATAATTACTGATACTTCAGCAGACTTGCCGGAAAAGATTATTAGTCAACATAAGCTGGAGGTAGTTCCACTGCTGGTTACATACCAGGATAAGGTTTACCGGGATGGGGTTACGCTTAAACCGCTTGAGCTTTTCGACGGAATGAGAAGTGGTAAAGTCTATAAAACTTCCCAGGTGCCGATCGGTGATTTTAAAGAAATCTTTACAAGATACGCCCGGGAAAAGTTGGAATGTCTGTATATTGCCTTTTCCTCGGCATTATCCGGTACTTATCAATCAGCAATACTGGCCCGGGAACAGGTGCTGGAAGAATATCCTGATTTTCAGTTGGAGATCATTGACTCTAAATGTGCCTCGATCGGGCAGGGGCTGGTCGTTTACCATGCGCTCCAATTGGTCCAAAGTGGGATGAACCGCGCTGAAGTTATCGAAGCAGTTAAATTTCAGGCCCGGCATATGGAGCATATTTTTACTGTTGATGACCTTGAATATCTATATCGGGGTGGCCGGGTTAGCCGCACAGCGGCTTTAATTGGTGGGTTGCTTAATATTAAGCCGATTCTGAATGTAGAGGAGGGGAAACTAATCCCCCTGGAAAAAAAGCGGGGGAGAAAACTTGTCCTGAAACGGATGATTGAAATAATGGAGGAGAGAGGGGTGGCCCTTTCCGAACAATTAGTAGGGATCAGTCATGCTGACGACCCGGAAGGGGCAGAGGTATTAAAAGGCATGATTAAGGAGAGATTTGGGGTCAGTGACTTTTTAATTAATACGATCGGCTCGGTGATTGGAGCCCATACAGGTCCGGGGACACTCGCTATCTATTTCCTTAATCAAGAGTATTCGCCGAAGTAGAATTAAAACAGTAAAGCAGACTGGTTATCTAGCGCTAGCCAGTTTGTTTTGCTTTTCAGGATTTATTCTTTTATAGATATCAGGAACAATTGAGGTCAGGATAAATACTTTCAAGAGATCACCGGGCAGGAAGACCAGCATCCCGGTTTTAATTGCTGTGAAAAGACTTATCTCCATACCCGTCACTTGGTTTAAAACAAAATAGAGATAGGGGACACCAAACAGATAAACGACGGCCATACCAACCACAGATACCAGTAGGGTATTTCGAAAATCCACCTGCTTTTTTTCGAGCAGCAGACCGACCGTAAAAGCGGCCACAATAAAACCGAGCAGATAACCAAACGAGGGGTGAAAGATACTAGCTATTCCGCCCCCTCCGGCAAAGATCGGGATACCGATCAAGCCTAGGGCTACGTACAGCAACTGACTTAAGGCCCCCGATTTTTTACCCAGTATAATTCCGGCCATCAGCACGAAAAATGTCTGGAGGGTAATCGGTACGAATGGTAAAGGGATTCTAATAAAGCCACCAATCGCTGTCAGTGATGTGAAGATTGCTACCATGACCATCTTGCTTGTTTTGTTCATTTTTTTACTCCTTTGCTAGGATGTATTTTACCAGGAATGAATTAATTATAATTAATAGACAAATAATTGTCAACTAATATTTTTCAAAGGTTAACAATCAAACTAATAAAGGACCTGATTGTCTGTAAACATAACTGGACCGGTCTTTTAATAAATAATACATACTAACTAAAAATAAAAAATATATTAAATTTCTTGACATATTAGCAAAATATTAATATAATATCTTAAAATGATATACTAATTTAAAAATAAAGCAAAATACAGAAATAATTTTTTTAATAGATCGGTCAATACAAACAAAATTTATCGCCCTGAGTAAAAGTCTTTCACAATAGTATCAGTTTGAAAAATATCAAAGTATTTTTGCCATATTACTGAAACAGTTAAAAAATTTACAGGGGGCATAAATTTTGAGGATCTTTATCCGATTGTTACAGTATATCAGACCAAATATTAAATATTTAGTTATTGCTTTGTTTTTTTCTTGTTTAGAGATAATATCACATTTAGGATTACCCTATGTATTAAAAACATTTATTGATGAAGTATTAATTAAAAAAAATCCACAAATATTTTTTCAAGTTGTTAGCGGGTATTTTCTTTTAACTTTAGCGATAGTAATATTTGGCTTAATCAAAGATTATTTATATACACTAATCAACGAAAAAACGGTTAAGGAAAGTAGAGTGTTATTATATAAGCACTTACGACAAATTAGCATTGAACATTTTCAAAGATACAAAGTAGGCCAATTAATGTCTTACTTTATCAATGATATTCCTAAAATGGTTGGCCAGTTCCCATCTACGCTAATTGACCTAACTAGAAATTTGCTAAGATTAATGGTAAGTATAATCATTCTTTTGTACATAGATTACAAAATATTATTATTATTGTTAACTTTATTGCCTTTTTATTTATTAAATGCCACTTTATTTATTAAACATATCAGAGATTCCACGGAAGAACTCCAGGAGCAACAATCAAATACCACTGCATCATTACAAGAACATATCTCAGCTACCAATGAAATATTGGTTTTTAATCAAAAAAAATGGGATATTAATAAAATAAAAAATATATTTATTCAGCGAATAAAATTAACTATAAAAAATACTATGTGGATAAATACTTCAAATCAAACAAGCTTTTTAATCTATTGGATAGCTATTACCGTAGTATATTTTGTAGGGGGTAGAAATGTTTTAAATGGTACCATGACCATTGGTACAGTATTTTTTTATGAAAAATATATAGATAATATTTATATGCCGGCAAGATTATTAATAGGTAATAATAACAATATACAAAGCTATCTAGCTGTTGGGAAAAGATATTTTAATTTTATTGATTCAACGCAAAATAAGGCAGCAAGTACAGGAAATAAAATCAGTATAAGCAAAATGGAACAAAAAATTACTTTTGAAAAGGTATTTTTTAAATATGCAGAAGACTATATTTTAAAAGACATAAGCTTTGCAATACCTAAAGGTAGCAAAACCGCAATTATGGGAGAAAGTGGTTCCGGAAAATCTACTTTAATCAAATTACTTTTAAACTTTTATCAAGTTAATCAGGGGAAAATATTAATAGATAACTATAATATTAATGATCTAAACAGCAAGAATTTATATGGACTTATTAGTGTTGTTTTTCAAGAACCTTTTCTTTTTTCCGATACGATCAGCAATAACATCAAATTTGGATATCCCCAGGCCACTGAAGAAGAAGTAATAACGGCCGCCAAGTTATCGGCTGCCCACGATTTTATTATCACAATGAAAAAAGGTTATGAAACTATATTAAGTGAAAAGGGAGCGTCTTTATCGGGGGGACAAAAACAGAGAATTGCGATAGCAAGAGCTATTATAAAACCAACAGACATAATAGTGTTTGACGAAGCAGTTTCCTCACTTGATGAAGTTACTAAAAATAAAGTACTTAGTAACATTTATAATATGGACAAAACCGTTATTTTTATTACGCACAACCTAAAAGATATTAAAAATACAGATCAAATTTTTGTCTTAGATAAAGGTCAAATTAGTTATATTGGTAATGTATAGTAGGTGAAATATAATGAATAAGGGAGATACCTTTAACATTTTAAAAAGGGAATTTATAGAATTTATGGTGAGAAAGATGAAGAACAGACACTCGCTTAAACAAACATATCTGGATACTAAGCTGATGCTTAAATATCTGTGGCAGGGCGATAAAGTATATGTTATCCTCCGGTTTATTTCAATTTTTTTGGATGCGACACTAACTTTATTACGTTCTTTATATTTGAAGTGGATAATAGATGCAATTTCTACCAATAATCTTATTAATGTTGTAAAAATAGTAATCATTTTAAATTTGACCATATGGATTATTGACATGATATATACGAAAATAACTAATATAAATACAGCAAGAAAAGAATATAAGCTGAAAAATTATCTGCAAAGGCTATTTATTAAAAAAGCTATGCTGCAAGACTTAGAGTGTTATGAAAATGAAGTTTTTTATGATACTTATACTAAAGCAATCAGGGTTGCCGACAGTAAAGCAATCCATATTTTAAACCATTTAATGACTGTTATTCAATCAATCATAAGTTCACTGGCTTATCTGGCCATTATCTTTACTTTTAGCCCGACAATTATGATTATAATTATCGTTATGGTGATAATAACATTTTATGATCAAAATGTATCTAATCGGTATTCACATGAACTTTATGAAGCGGAACAAAGTATTAACAGAAAGGCGGAATATATTAAAAGGCTATCACATTATAAGGCCTTTGCCAAAGAGGTTCGACTTAATAATTTATCAAGTTTTTTACTTGATAAAATAAACAGTTCTTTTAAAGAAAGATATAAATTGTTTAAGGAATCCAATTTAAAATATTGGCGTTTTAAAAATATCATATTTTCAATTAATTTATTTTTTATTACACCGGCTCTTATATTACATATTGCCTACCAAACAATTAAAGGAGCTCTTACATTGGGAGAGTTTACTTTTTTGTATTCATCATGTTTTTCCATATCATCTTCTTTAGCCGATATTATTAGATCATTTGATAATCTAAATTTTGAGAGTGAATATTTTGTTTCATATCTGCGCGTAATACTGGAGTACAAACCAAAAATAGAGAATGATCTAAGTGATGACAAACTACATATAGATAAAATTAACCAGATTGAATTCAGGAATGTTACATTTAAGTATCCGGGTCATAAACAAATAGTCCTTGATGATCTAAGCTTTACAATAAAACAAAATGAAAAAGTTGCTTTGGTCGGTAAAAACGGAGCAGGTAAGAGCACAATAATAAAATTGCTTATGAGGCTATATGATGTAAGTCAAGGGGAGGTATTAATAAATAATATAGATATAAAGAAATATAACATAAAAGAATTACGAAAATGCTATTCATCGGTAATGCAGGATTATAATATTTTTGCATTTTCAATTAAGGACAACCTTTGTCTTGGGCAGAGATATTCCGGATAAACAATTAGAAGCTGCTTTAGAAAACTCGGGTTTATTGAACAAGATAAAGAAATTAAAAAATACTTATAATAGTGTGATCAGTCGCGAGTTCGATGAAAAGGGAATTGAACTCTCCGGCGGAGAAAGGCAAAAATTAGCTATAGCGAGAGCGATAATAAGAAAGGCAACAGTCTTGATATTAGACGAAGCCAACAGTTCCCTTGATCCTTTGGCAGAATATGAGTTAAACAAAAATCTGGTTGAACTCGCGGTGAACAGGACGGCCTTGTTTGTTTCCCATAGATTATCTACTACCGTTATTTGCGATAAAATAATCATGCTCGATCAGGGTAGGATAATTAATATCGGAACACATCAAAAATTGATCGAAGATAATGGACTTTATTACGATATGTTTACAAAACAAGCCAATGCTTATAAAGCCAATTTGGAGGTGAAAATTTATCAATAATTATCGTTTTTGATAATCTGGTAATAATCAGCAGGTGATTGATCATCTAGCTCTTCCGTTCCGTATCTTTTTAGATTCCATCTACGCTGTCCTTCCCCATATGATTGGATCATTTCCCAAAGCTAGTTAGGATTATTTGTTTTATTCCATTAAACTCATTAGCAAGGGGTGTTGCTATGGTGGAGAAAGAAAAAATATCATTTTTTAAGCAAATTGCCTATATGCTTGGTCTGGTTTGGCAAGCCTGTCCCGCCAAATTGATTGTCCAGAGTACCGTCGGTTTATTACAAGCACTGCAATCCTTCCTTTTTGAAATTTTATTTATAAAGTTTATTATCCAGATTTTAGAAACAAACGGTAAGTTTACCGATATTATTATCTTTTCAATCGCGGCCATCTTCCTGAAACTGTTGGTTATTTTATTAAATTCATATTATACAATCAAACTCAGACCGTTATTTGACTTGCAGGTTTCTCAATCCCTCCATACAATTTTGTTTAATAAATGTCTGATGCTGGATTTGGAGCATTATGATAATAAAAAGTTTTATGAAACTTATAATAAAGCTGCTGCAAAAATAGAGCCGACCGCAGAAATTGTGGTCAATAGCAGTATTCAATTATTTAGTAACATCATTTCCATTATATTTGTTCTCAGTTACGTAGTAACAATCGATCCCCTGATCATGGTGCTAATGGTGATTCCGATAATAACTACTATCGCTTTGAAAATCGGTAATAGTATCCGCTATCAATTAACTATGGAAGATATAGAATCAAAGCGAAAGCTGGATTATGTCAACCGGATAGTCTATTTGAAAGAATATGCTCTAGAGCTAAGGTTAAGCGGTATTTTTAAGTGTTTGGAGCAGTATTATAAGGAGGCAAGTCTTCAAATAAAGAACAATTACAAATTTTACGGTAAAAAGCTCGCCTTTCTACGAATAGTATCTGATTTTATGTTAACGAACTTCACATTATTGTTTGCTTATATCTATGGGGCATGGCGGTTTATTTTTGGCAAGAGTTTGATGTTGAGTGATTTTTCTGTGCTGGTAAATGCAATAAAAAATCTTAATTGGAAGGTAAGCACTATCATCAGAAATATATATATTTTACAGGAAAACGGTCTGTTTGTTACTGATATCAAGGCTTTTCTGGCTGCAAAGCCGGCTATTACTAAAAATGAATCAGGATTACTAGTTGAGACAAGGGACGAGTTGCTGGTCGCCTTTCAGCAGGTGAGTTTTTCTTATCAAGGTTCGACTGAGCGCGCCGTAAGCGACATTAATTTCACTATCCATAAAAATGAAAAAGTAGCGATTGTAGGTAGAAACGGTTCAGGAAAAAGCACTTTGGTTAAGCTGCTTTTGCGATTATATGATGTCACCGACGGTGCGATCTATCTCAATGGCTACGATATACGGGAGATCAATTTAAAACATTATCGGGAACGCTTTATGCCGGTATTTCAGGACTATAGGTTATTTGCGGCATCAGTAGGGACTAATATCACCCTGGGCAGTGATAACCGGGATAATATAGAAAACGCCCTGCACTACGCCGGATTATATGATCAAATACAAACCTTGGAAAAAGGGGTGGCAACACAGGTGAGCAAAGAGTTCGCTAAAGACGGTGTCGTATTATCCGGCGGCCAGCGACAAAAGTTGGCCCTGACGCGAGCCTTTGCGGCCAGGTCAGAGATCGTAATTTTGGACGAACCGACTAGTTCGCTTGATCCGGAAGCTGAATACCTTATCTATAAAAATATTTATCGGCAATTGAAGGATAAAACAGTTATTTTTATTTCGCACAGGCTTTCCAGTACGATCATGGCCGACAAAATACTGATGATCGATGGTGGAAGGATCGGTGAAACTGGTAGCCATGCCGAACTGATGCAACAGAAAGGTCTTTATTACAAGTTATTCCGGATCCAAGCCAACTCATATCAGGCAGTGAAAAGAGGTGAAAAGCAAGGTGAAAATCAGAGCGATTATTACTAACAATTTTTTTCTATTTCGACTGCTGATGAAATACGTACCGGCCTACTTAATTATTTCGATTGTGTTGTTTGCCTTGAAAGGAACCTTGCAATCTCTGTTTAATGTTTGGCTGGTGGAACATATTATTGATAATGTAATCGGACAGAATTCATTTACTAACATTATACGGCCGCTGTTACTCTTCTGCCTTTATGCTTTGATTTTGGGGGTATTTAATGCATTTTTTCTAGAAATTATCGAGAAGGTATCCAGGCAAAATTTTTCCGATAAAATGCATATGGCGGTGTATGAAAAGGCAATTAACTGTGATATTGACTGCTATGACAGTGCGGATTTTTATAATAATTTTGTCTGGACATCGGCAGAGATTGATAATCGTGTCTTTGCTTTTTTGCAATCTTTGGTCAGCATTCTGCTAAGGGTGGTTGTTATATCTTCTACCATTGTTCTGCTTACCAAAACCAGCTGGTGGATTTTGATAGTCGTTTTTATAAGTTGTTTTTACGCCTTTATTTTTACCCTTAAACAGAATAAAAAACAGTTTGAATTAAATCAGCTGATCAATGATTTATCGCGAAAAAAGAATTATGTACGGCGAACCTTCAATTTAAGGGAGTATGCCAAGGAATTACGTACCAGTAAAATCTCCGAGGTTTTATTAGCGATGTTTGAGCAGACAAACGAAGAAATAAAGGAAAAAGTAATCACCCATACCCGTTTGACCTGGAAACTGGATTTTTTCAAAAAATTAATCGGTGAGGATGTTTTGGTCACACTGGTCACCATTTTTTTCCTGTCTTTTCAGGTTATCGTAACGAAGACGCTTACAATCGGTTCTTTTTTAGGGGCTTATAATGGTGTTGGTTTAATATATTCCAGTTTTTCCTATATACTGGGGCGTGCAGCTGAGTTTTCCGACCATGCGCAGTATACTGAGAAATTTAAACAATTCTGGTTTTATGAATCAAAGATTAAATCAAAGCCTAATGCTGTGATGCCGGCTAAAACAGATATGATGGGCTTTCAAGATGTAGAGTTTGCTTATGACAAAACACAGACTGCCGCTTTACAGGATATCTCTCTTCAGCTTTCCGGCAAGGAAAAAATCGCTATTGTCGGTGCTAATGGCGCGGGAAAGACAACGCTGATCAAGCTGCTGCTAAGGTTATATGAAACCGGAAAAGGTTATATTTATCATAATCAACAGGATATAAAGGAGCTGGAGCTGGCGGCATATCGAAAACGATTTTCCTGCTTGTTTCAAGATTTCAATTTGTATGCTTGTACCCTGGGTGAGAATATTGCGATGAGACCACTGGGGGAGGAAGGGGCAGCGCTCGAAAAAATGATCAACAAGGCCGGATTCGGTGATAAATATAAAAGACTGCCCGATGGTTTGCATACGGTCATCACACGTGAATTTAATAACAGCGGAACAATTCTATCGGGCGGAGAAAAACAAAAGGTGGCGATTGCCAGGGTCATTTACCAGGATGCCGACTGCTATATTTTAGATGAACCGACCTCAGCACTGGATCCGATAGCAGAAGCGGAGTTCAACCAGGCAATTATGTCATTTGCCGAGGATAAAATGCTGCTTATCATTTCGCACCGGTTGACAACAACCCGCTTTGTCGACAAAATTCTTGTTTTAGATCAGGGGAAGTTGATCGAAGTGGGTACACATCAGGAGCTGCTGGCTTTAAATGGGAAATATGCCTTACTATATAGGCTTCAGGCAAATCAGTATCAGAGGGAACAAAGAAAGGCAGGTAAGTTAGACTAAATATCTTGACATAATCGGCCAATAATAATATATTATTGATAAATAATATATTGATTTTTCAAAATAGTGTAATGCTCATCCAGGAAAAGGAAACAGGATTAGACACTGACCCGCTACAGGCTAATGGTATCAATAAGGAGAAATATTTATGGATAAGAATGTACACGCAAAAAAAATATACTGGATTACCAGGACAGCAATTAAATTTTGCTTTCCGTATATTTTGGTAAATGTCTTATTGTTGGCTGTATCTTCTGCATTGGGTATCTTTGTTAATGTGGTCAATAGAAGGATAATCAATGAATTACATGCCAATATTGAAGCAGGGGAGATCAGCACTTTATTTATCAGCTTTACCATCGCATATGTCGGATTATATTTTATTAATATGGCAAGTGGATTCTTGGGAGCATTTGGACAAAACAGCTACCGGTTGAATGTCAATGGACTATTTCAAAAGATCTTTATGTTAAAGAGTGAGCAAACTGCTCAGCAGATGTTTTTTAACGATCAATTTATGGAAAGGTATTCATTTGTAGGGAATAACACCGATAGAATCAGCTCTTATATTGGTGCACTGACCAGTTTGTTCTTTTCCGATCTCGGTGTTTTAGTTGGAGCTGTAACCTTATTTATCATCTATGAACCATTATTGATCTTATTTTGTCTGCTCATTGGAATAATCCTGTTCTTTACCAACCGGGATATCGCCAGGAAAGAGTATCAGCTTGATAAAGAACAGGTTAAAGAAAACCGCTTGTCCGATTACTACAAAGCCCTCTTGACCGACAAGGCATATGCCAAAGAAGTCAGGATTTATCAATATAAGAGATTTATCTATAAAAAATGGGTCAAAATATATGATAAGCTGCGTTTGGAACGGTTAACGGTGTCAATTGAACGGATCAAGTTGCAAAATCGATCCGCCGTGATTAAGTGGGGAGCGCGCACCCTGGCCGTTGGAATACTATTATTGGGGATTTATAATAAAAAATATGATGTCGGAACATTTGTAATGCTTTTTGGTCTGATCGATATTTGTTATGGACAGATCAATAATTTAGTCAGTACTACCTTATCAGGTGTCTATAAAGATACAAAATATTTAAGCGATTATTATGACTTTGTTATGCCGATTAGTGATGCTGAAATAAAGGGTTTAAAGCAGCCCAAAACAGAGGATATGAAAGTCAGATGGGGCCTTTTGGACAGCCTGGAAATTCATAATGTTTCTTACAGATATCCGAATAGCTCGCAAAAAGCGGTGGACAATGTTTCGTTAAAGATAAAAAAAGGAGAAATAATCAGCATACTCGGCTACAACGGTAGCGGAAAAACAACGCTTGCCAAAATAATGAGTGGTTCGATTGAACCGGATTCGGGCCAAGTAATGCTTAACGGAAATTATCTCCGGCAAGAAAACCGGAGCGATGTTTTCAAGTATTATGGGATCGCCCCACAGGAGTTTTCCAAATTCTCACTACAAATAAGAAACTTCGTAGGGCTGGGGAGAATTGATAAAATCTCCGAACAAAATGAATTGGCCCTTGCTTATAATAAATCAGGGATCAATTCTTTTATCGCCGGCTATGCAAAAAAAGATCAAACTGTACTCGGCAAAGAGTATGATGAGGAAGGAATTGATCTATCCGGCGGTGAATGGCAGAGACTGGTCATTGCCTCGACTTATATGGGAAGACCCGAGATATTGCTTTTTGATGAACCGACGGCTTCGATTGATCCGTTAAAAGAAATGGAGTTGATTGAGAACTTAAGAACAAATTTGCAGAATAAGACGGCAATTTTAATCTCCCACCGTATCGGTTTTGCCCGGCTGGCCGACCGGATTATAATGATGCAAGACGGCAAGCTAACTGAGGAAGGAAGCCATGAAGAACTAATAGCGAAAAACGGATATTATGCCAAACTGTTCTATGCCCAGAAAGAGCTATATCAAGAAGAAGCAGTTGGTAGCGCATGAAGAAACGGCGGAAAAAAATAAGTAAAGCAATGCAGGATAAGGTCACAATTACTCAGTTCTTTTCGATCCAGCTTAGTATTATAAAGGAATTATACGGAAAATATAAATTCCAGACAACCGTAATTATTGGCTTGTCGTCTTTAACGATAGCGGCCAGTTATCTTAATTTGAAATTTACCGAATATGCGACAAACGGTGTATCAGCTTATATCAATCATGATAGCGGGTATAACTTTACCAGTATTATTCTTGCCTTTTTTGGCTTTTTATCAGCACTATTATTCTTTCAACTAATCCAAAACATTAACAATAAAATAAAAGAAAGGTATATAAGCGAGATAAGCTTTGCTGTTGAGCAGAAAATTACCGATAAATTATCATCAATATCCTATGAATGGTATGAAAACAACGCTTTTCATGAAAAGATCAATCACGCCAAACAAGCAAGTGAGCAATATCATCATGCCATCTATGGAGTATCGGAGATAATCCGGATTAGTGTAATGATTATTGTTTACGGTATTATGCTTGCAAAGATTAATCTTTTTTATGTTCTGGTTATTTTTTTAGCGATAGTGATTAGCAGTATTTTTTCGGTCAAGGTTACCGATCAGCAATTGGATTATTGGAGGACTTATGTTTCACCGGAATCCAGAAGGCAAAACTATTTTAGTAATATATTGGGGAATAGGATTAACCAGCAGAATATTCAAACCAACCGAACCTTGTCTTTCTTTATCGAACGGTTAGATTATTATATAAAAAGGGAGAAAAGGAACTATTTAAAACTGAATACGCTCTCCTTTACATCGGAACTGGCTACCTCTGTATTATTTATGATTACTTTCTTTCTTACGGCAGTATTAGTTGGTCAAGGGGTGGCAACAGGTGAATATCAAATAGGCTATTATGCGATGGTTATTGCCTTGCTGGCTAACATGTTTACAATTATCAAGCAGTTTGCAATGTTTATGCTAAACGGCAACTGGTATGTCAAGGTATTGCTTTCCTATTATGATATTATCGCTCTAAGTGAAAGCTCCAAGCATTTTGAAGCGCCTAGTGGACAGGGCACTGAAAACAAAGGGCTAATAAAATTAAACAATATTAAATACAGCTATCCGCAGTCAGAAAAATATGCCTTAAAGGGTGTTAACGGACAATTTCGGCCCGGTGAGAAGATAGCAATAGTCGGGCATAACGGAAGCGGAAAAACAACTTTAATCTCGATCATCCTCCGCCTATTAAGCGGATATCAAGGTGAGTATGAAAAGATAAAAGTAATACCAACCGCTATTTTGCAGGATTTTGGACAATATCAAATGACGGTCAAAGAAAATATTGAACTAGGGTGTGGCGGTAATCCTTTAAGTGATGATCAAATAACCAATATACTAAAAAGAGTTGAACTAGATGATTTTATTGCCAATCAACCGGCTGGCATACATACTAATTTAGGTCAATTAAAAGCAGGGGTCGAATTGTCGAAGGGGCAGTGGCAAAGACTGGCTATTGCCCGTTTATTGGCTCAAAAAGACGCCAATGTATGGATATTAGATGAACCGACGGCATATCTCGACCCTATTGCTGAGATAGAAATGTATCAATATATATTTTCCCTGGCCGAAGACAGACTGGTGTTATTTATCTCACACCGGCTTGGTTTTGCCAAAAACGCCGACAGAATTATCGTCATTGCTGAGGGCATGATTGTCCAGGATGGAACACACCGGGAATTAATCAATACCAACGGCTTATACCAGGAAATGTATATGGCCCAAAAAGATTGGTACAGATAACGAGCGGTTTTGAGGAGCAAAAATGAAGAAAAGTAAAATATCTCTTTGGTCAATTATAGTATTTATCAAAAACCAACCACTGGTAATTGTTTGTTTGATGTTATCAATTATCCTGGCATTCATTCCGTATATAACTGCCAATATATTGAATTATGTTTTTGTTTTGATCAATAAAAGAATTTACGATATATTAGTTTTATTTATTTTTTTATATGTATTCACCAGATATATAGATTCATCTATGGTTGTACTCAAGAATTATTTATTGGATAAAAACAGAACCCAAATAACTAAAAATATAGCAAAGAAAGTAATCAATTCGACCATCAATATTGATCCGTTATTATTTGAAAACGAAAAATGGCTCAAGGATTTCAATCGGATGGATAAGATAAGCGGCTGTCTTGCGGATATTTATCAAGCGTCATTAGTTTTGATGACACAGTTTATTATTCTGAGTACATATTTGCTTTATTTATTCCAACATTTATCTGCTTATGCCTTTTTGGGTATTTTGATTATTATACCTTCACTTATAGAGTCTGTAAGCTTTACTAAGATTAAATATTATCTTGACCGAGATCTTGAAAAAGAAAATCAACGAAGCAATGCAATAAAATTAATGTTTTTTAATATTGATTTTCTGAAAGAAATAAAGGTATTTCAGTCTTTAAATCAAATAGTAAAAATATGGCAGAAAAAACACGAAAAAATATTTCAAAAGAAATTTAAGCTTGAATTGAAATTTTTAGTTTTGAACACCCTTTTATTGTTCTTCTCATCGGGCATCGTTTTCTTAATACGTTCAATTTTTTATATAAAAGCTTACGGTGATCCGGAAAAGACCATTCGGATTATTACGCTGATCCCGTTTATGTTGAATTTGATAACAGCCGCCAAAACAACATCAAATAATATAAATGGTGTGGTTTACTCCTGGCGAGAGTGGAAAGAAATCAATAATTTTATAAAAGAAAACCAAAAAAATCAATGTACCGGGAAAGGATTGGTTGCCTTCCCGATAAAAATAAAAGCAGAACATCTTTACTTTAAATATCCCAATAAAGATGAGCCGGTTTTAAAGGACATATCTTTGGAAATTGAACCAAATACGATCTATGCATTTGTCGGTGAGAACGGTTCGGGAAAGAGTACATTATTAAAACTATTATCGGGGATTTATTTACCTGAGCAAGGAAAGGTTAAATATGGGGATGTATCAACGGAAGATCTTGATCATAAAGTCTTGAAAAATAACATTTCCTTTATATTTCAAGAGCCGATAAGATATCCCTTTAATCTTAAAAAAAATATTGTTCTTGATTCGGAAAAGTACAATCTGCAAGCTATGATTAAGGAATTAAATTTATCAATTGATATAAATACTCTGGACAATAAAATAATGTATCCCGGGTTTGATAATAGTATTAACATAAGCGGTGGACAATGGCAAAAAATAAGCATAGCCAGGGCGATGATTAATGATAAGGCAAACATTTATATTTTTGATGAGCCTACATCAGCTTTGGACCCGAAATCTGAAATTGAGATATTTAATACATTCAAAGAAATTGCCAAACATAAAACTATTCTTATTGCCACTCACAGATTGGGTTTAACAAAAGCAGTGGACTGCATAATAGTTATGGAGCAGGGACGAATTTCTGCTATTGGTAAGCACGATAATCTATTAAAAACATGTGATGCTTACAACAGATTATATGAGGCACAAGCCTCCTGGTATAATTGTTAATTGAAAGAAGGCACTGATGTTATGAAAATAAATTTAAAGACTTTAATCCAGCTAAGTTTTAAGACAAAACCGCTCCAGTCAATTTTGGTACTAATATTAATTTTAGGCATATCTGTAATACCAAGTGTTGAAATAACTTTTCTAAATCAATTGGTAACTCTGATCAATCAAAGTGTTGCCTATAGTGAAATAATTATTATTCTGCTATTGTATATCTTTTTTTTCTATGTACTTCCTCAAACCTTAGGCACGCTTCAGCATATTATAAAAATGTCGACATCTTTTTATATTGATATAAAGTTAAAAAGTGCTATATTGGAAAAGGCAGGTGCATTATGTATCAAAGATTTTGAACATGGTGATCGGCTCAATGTTTTTAACAGAATATTAAATTCAGATCATGATTTACAAAGTATTTATGAAAATTTAATCAGTGCAGTATCATCGGTAATTTCTTTGCTAATAATATGTTTGAATTTTGGGCTTCCGGCTGTCTTGGTTGTTGCAGTGAATATGGTTATAAGCTTAGCCATTGAAAAGAAAAAGAAGCAGCTTATTCATCTCAAATATGATTATTCCCGGCAAAAAGAAGAGGAAAACAGATATAACGACATATTAAAAAGAAGCTTATTTGAAAGAAAAAATGTATCGGAATTATTTTTTTTATAATAATAAAAATTATATTTACAAAAAATGGGATAAAGGTTTTGATAAATTGAATCAAGATAATATTAAACATTCTTATCAAAACGCCAAAAAGACTAATGTAATAAATATTTTAAAAGAAAGCAGAATATTGCTGAGTTTAATATTGGTCTTGATATTATTTATCAATTTATATATGACGGCAGAGCTGACTATCAGCTTTTTGTATGCCATTATTACAATCGCTGTACTGGTTGACTCTTCTTTGGGATATATCAGCTTTATTATTTCCAACAAAGTAAAAATAGATGAATATAACTTTTTTATCGATTTGGAGGTGGAGAGGGACCTGAAAAGTTATGATCTATCAGGTGTTCCAATTAAAATTGAATTTAAAAATGTTTATTACAAATATCCCAAGAGCGATGAATATGCTTTAAAAGATGTTTCTTTTAAAGTTGAAGCACAAGAAAAGGTAGTTTTAGTAGGCAATAATGGTTCGGGCAAGTCGACAATAATACGTTTGCTATTGGGCTATGATAGGCCCGAAAGTGGCCATGTTTTAATAAATGGAAAAGAAATAGAAAGCTGTCTTGCATCTTTAAGAAAAAATACGACTGTTATGTTTCAGGATTATTACAAATATGAGTTAACTTTAATGGATAATATTATTGCCAGTAATTTTGATGCTGGTAACAATTCTGAGCTAATCAATAATACGATAAAATGGTCGGAAATAGTTAATGTAATAAAAAATGTTCCCAACGGGTTGAATACCGATATAATTAACGGAGGAATATTTTCCGGAGGAGAATGGCAAAAAATAGCGATGGCGAGAGCCAAATTTAAAAAATCAAGTTTGATTATTCTGGATGAGCCAAATGCTGCGATAGACGCAAATTATGAATTAAAAATGTATAATAAGTTTATCTCTTTATTTGAAAATGTAACGGTGGTTGTGGTCAGTCACCGATTACCGATATGTCAAATCTGCGATAAAATAATTTTTATGGATAATGGCGAAGCAATCGAAACCGGTAGTCATTCCGATTTAATAAATAAAGAAGATGGCCGATATAAGAAGTTGTATGCTTTACAGGCTGAATTATATAAATAATGATGGCCTCACCGCAAATTGGACGGTTTTGCCGATAGTAAACCGGTATTAAGGGTGTTACTTGCTGAAAACAAAAAATTTTTACCAGCAGATCAGGGGGTTAGCCAATGAATATCATTAAAAATAATTTTAGAATGTTAAAGTATTTATGGATAGCATCTCCAGAACGTATATTTTTCGCAATCCTAAATGCGATAATAACTGCCTTAGAACCATTATTAACCATATTAACTGTAAAATTTTTGTTTGATGCAATCATGCAAGGAAAATCTTTTCACGATATTTTAATGTTAATTGCTATTTTTGCTATTATTTATACTTCTATTGCCTTGTTTAGCTCCTGGTATAGAAATAATCTTTGTAAAAAAAGCAATTTAAAAGTTCAAAAATATATACAAAATTTGATTTATAAAAAAATAAGAAAAATTGATTTGAAGGCTTTTGATGATAATAAGTTTTATCAAATATTCACAAGAGCAGTTAATGAATCAGAAAGAAGAGCGATATCTGTTTTTGATAATTTTATTAATTTTTTGCGAAATATTATTTCCTTAATAGGAGTTGCAAGTGTTTTATTGATTCTTGAACCCGGTATTATTCTAATAACTTTAGCTGGAATAGCTTTGAATATGTTTATCAGTACTATTAGTAATAAGATACAATATAAGTATGATATGGGTAGTACGGAATTTGTTAGAAAAAAAGACTATGTAAAAAGAGTATTCTACTTACAACAATATAGTAAAGAAATTAAACTATTTAAATTCGCACATTTTTTAATAGAATTATATAATAAAAGTGTTGAATCATTGAATAATCTTATTGATAATTATAAGAATAAGTTTAGCCGATATGATTTTTTGCAGAATATGTCTCAAGTTATTGTAGTATTGACTACAATGTCATTTTTATCATGGAAAATAATAAATAATAGTATTTCGATAGGCGATTTTGCAGCACTATTAAACGGTTCGCAGGAATTTGCTAATATTCTACGAAGTATTTTTTCATTTTATCCTACTTTAATAAAGAACAGTTTATACATAGATAATTTTTTTGCTTTTATAAACTATAAAAATGAAGCGAACACAGAAACAGGTATTCTTGTTAACTCAAATGAAGTAGACATAAAAATAGAGAATGTTTCTTTCAAATACAGTAATAATGACAATTTAATTATCGATAAAATAAACTTACATATAAAAAATAGAGAAAAAATCGCCATTGTAGGAAAGAATGGTGCCGGCAAAAGTACTCTTGCCAAATTATTGTTAAAATTATACGATCCGACTGAAGGGGATATTTATTTAAACAATATAAAATACAAAGATTATAATATAAATTCTTTAAGAAGTAATTTTGGGGCAGCCTTTCAAGATTTCCAATATTATTCGGCTACAATTGCAGAAAACATCTTAATGAGAAAAGTAGAAGATAAAGCTGATGAAGAATTGGTATGGGATGCTCTGCATAAAAGTGGATTAATAGAAAAAGTAAAAAATTTAAAAAATGGTATAAATACAATTCTGACAAAAGAATTTTGTGAAGAAGGGACTTTGTTATCAGGTGGCGAAGTACAAAAATTGGTGATAGCAAGAGTTTATGCAAGAAAGTGTAATTTTGTTATTTTAGATGAGCCCTCCAGCTTTCTAGACCCAATTTCAGAAAATGAATTAAATACTCGTATGCTTACCATCTTTAAAAATGAAACGGTAATTTTAATTTCACATAGGCTATCTACAGTATGTAATGCAGATAGAATCTTACTATTAGAAAATGGTTCAATTACCGAAGCTGGAACTCATCAAGAATTGATGAAATTAAATAAAAAATATGCAGATATGTTTAATATGCAGGCAAAAAATTATATAAGAAAGACAAATTCGGAAGAATTAAATTACCCAAATAATTAAATATAATTTATGATAAGAGGGGACTAAATATAAACTATGTTATGGGTAATATATTTTTTAGTGAAAAATTTCTTGACAACCGGGGGGTTTGGTGTTAACATATAAACAATATCAATCCTAAAATATAATATCATCAAGAGTGGTGGAGGGACTGGCCCTGTGAAACCCGGCAACCTATCATGAACTGATAAGGTGCTAAATCCTGCGCTTCCGGAAATGGAGAAGTGAGAGATGAGAGGAGAACCCCTCTCAGGAGGGATTTTTGCTTTTAACCGCTTTTGAAGAAATTTCGAAGTGGTTTTTTAATATATAAGAAATTAATACCCGGTACATAACATACTATTTCTTATATATTAAAGAAATTAGATCAATTTGTTCTTGGAAAGGGAGAGAGAGATGATTGAACTCAAAGACTTAAATAAGCAATACAGAACCCCTCATGGAAGCTTAACCGCGATCGAAAGTATTAATTTAAAGATCAGGGAAGGAGAGATCTTCGGGATCATCGGTCCCAGTGGTGCCGGAAAAAGTACTTTGATCAGAACCTTAAATCTACTGGAAAAGCCTACTTCCGGCAGGATACTGATTAATGGTCAGGATATTACTGCCCTTTCTTCCAAAGCTCTTAGAAAGAAAAGACAGAAAATCGGCATGATCTTTCAGCATTTTAACCTCCTTTCTTCCCGGACAGTTCGGGATAATATCTGTTTTTCGCTGGAAATAGCCGGGGTTCCCAGAGCTAAACAGGCCAGCCGGGTGGAGAGATTAATGGAATTAGTTGATTTGACCGACCGGGCCGACCATTATCCGGCCCAACTAAGCGGAGGACAGAAACAGAGAGTGGGCATAGCCCGGGCCCTGGCTAATCAGCCGGAGCTATTATTGTCGGATGAAGCTACTTCATCACTGGACCCGGAAAGTACCGAGTCTGTTTTAAAACTCCTGGCTAAAATCAGGGATGAATTGAAACTGACGGTAGTTCTGATTACCCACGAAATGGAAGTGATTAAACAGGTTTGTGACCGGGTAGCTGTGCTGGAAAAGGGAAAAATAATCGAGCAGGGAAAAGTGATCGATATTTTCGCTAATCCGGTCCAGCCGCTGACCAGGCGGTTTATTAAATCGGTGATTGATTTTAATCTCCCGACAAACCTGATCGATGAGCATAATAGTGATCAATTGATTAGGGTCTCCTTTCTGGGTAAGTCCACCCACCAACCTTTGATCTCATCTTTGGTCAGAAAATACGGAGTAAATGCCAATATTCTGTACGGGAAGATTGACGATATCCAGGGGACACCATTTGGCACCCTGGTTCTAAAGCTGGAGGGTGAAGAAAAGCTGGTCAAGGACGGGGTCGCATACTTAAATGAACGGGGTCTAAGTGTGGAGGTGTTGAATCATGGCTGAAGTTCTGGGGGTATTAACTAAGTATAACCAGTTGATGTATCAAGGATTACAGGAAACACTCTATATGGTCGGGTTTTCATTGATTATTGCTGTCAGTTGTGGGATCCCGCTCGGGATTTTAACAGCAATTACCCGGAAGGGACATATTCTGGAAAATAAGGTCTTGCATAAATTCCTCGATATTATTATTAATATTGGCCGGTCAATTCCCTTTATCATCCTGATGGTAGCAGTTATCCCTTTTACCCGGCTGCTGGTCGGTACATCAATCGGCACGACAGCGGCGATTGTACCACTGGCCTTAGCGGCTATTCCCTTTGTCGGGAGGGTGATCGATAATTCGATCCAGGAAGTAAGCCTGGGAGTTATTGAAGCTGCCCAGTCGATGGGGGCTACCCCCGGGCAGATTGTCTGGAAGGTTTTATTACCCGAATCATTACCATCAATTATCTTAGGGATTACCCTGACGGCGATTAATTTGATCGGTTATTCGGCTATGGCCGGAGCAATCGGGGGAGGTGGTCTTGGCGATATAGCAATCCGTTACGGGTATCAACGTTTTAAAATCGGGATTATGATCGAAACGGTAGTAATTCTGATTATCCTTGTCCAGGTAATTCAATGGTTTGGCAATAAATTAGCGGCCTATTTTGATCATAAAACTTAGCGTGGATTAATAAAAAAATTAAGGAGATGAGTAAAGTGAGCAGGAAATTAAGTATTTTGTTATTGGTAGTGTCGTTATTGTTTGCAGGTGCGGTTGGTACTTTAGCAGCTGAGCAGGTATTAAAAATAGGGGCTACTCCCGTTCCCCATGCCGAGATTCTCGAGTTTATCAAACCATTGCTGGCCGCAAGGGGGATTAAGTTGGAGATTATTGAATTTACCGATTATGTTACCCCTAATCTGGCTTTGGCCGACGGGAGCATTGATCTTAATTTCTTTCAACATACCCCTTACTTAAACCAGTTTAAAGCAGACCATAATCTGGAGCTAGTATCAGTCCTGAAGGTCCATGTTGAACCCTTTGGTTTATATTCAACGAAGATAAATTCGCTTGAGCAGTTAGCCGAAGGGGCCACTATTGCCCTGCCCAATGACCCCTCCAATGAGGGGAGAGCTCTGTTGTTGCTGGCTAATCATGGTTTAATTGAGCTGACGGCTGAAGATGAATTAAAGGCAACTCCGCTTGATATTACTAAAAACCCCAAAAAATTAAGATTTAAGGAATTAGAAGCAGCTCAGCTACCGCGGGTATTACCTGATGTAAGTGCAGCTTTTATTAATACTAATTATGCCCTGGAGGCCGGTTTAAATCCACTGGCTGATGCCTTAATTATCGAGGGGAATGAATCACCTTATGCCAATATTCTGGTGGTTCGAGCTGAAGATCAGGAGCGCCCGGTCCTGCAAGAATTAATTACCGTGATTACCGGTGATAATGTGCGTCAATTTATCCTGGATAAGTATCAAGGTGCAGTTGTTCCCGTCTTTTAAGTCTATTTTTCAATAAAAAGGAGTAGTGAGAATGAAGAATAAATTATTTTTGAAGATTAGTTTAGTTATTGTTCTGGGTTTAGTAATTTTAAATAGTTATTTGCCGACAGTCTACAGTGCCCGGCAGGTGTTAAAGATCGGGGCAACTGCTATTCATGCCGAGATTTTGCGGGTGATTAAAGGGGATCTGGCTAAAGAAGGAATTGAACTGGAAATTATTGAGTTTACCGATTATATTACTCCCAACTTAGCCCTGGCTGATGGCAGCATTGATGCCAATTATTTTCAGCATATCCCCTATTTAGAACAGTTTAAAAAGGACCATGGACTGGATTTAACCTATACGGTCAAGGTAAATATCTATCCGATTGGCCTGTATTCCAAAAAGCTTGAGTCGATCGAGGAACTTGCCGATGGTGCAACGATTGCCCTGCCTAATGATCCGACTAATGAAGGTCGGGCTTTCTTGATTTTGGAACAAAATGGTTTAATTAAGATTGATCAAGAGGTTAAGAAATCCCTTTTGATTACCCCCTTAGATATTGTGGATAACCCTAAAAAACTTAAGTTCAGGGAATTAGAAGCTGCTCTATTACCGCGGGCCCTGGATGATGTAACCGCAGCCTTTATCAATACCAATTATGCCCTGGAGGCCGGATTGAATCCGGCCGAAGACCCGATCCTTAGAGAGGGTAAGGAATCTCCTTATGCTAATGTTGTGGCGGTGAGGACTGAGGATCAAAATAATCCATTAATTATCAAACTGGGGCAATATTTGACCAGTGAAAAAGTCAAAACTTATATCCTGGATAAGTATAATGGGGCGATTGTCCCTGTTTTTTAAAATCATTCTAGTGGTTGTTGTAATTTCGAGCAAGTAGCGGTCAGTTTTTCCGACTGAACAGAAGGGGTATATCCTGATTTGAAGGATATACCCCTATTTTTGACATAATAATATATAACAACTAAAATCAAAAAATATATTTAATATATTGACATAACAGGAGAATAGTGATACAATATTATATATAGTATATCAATTTAGAAATTATGGTGATTAAGATGACTGAAAAAAACGACAAACCATTATACATCCAGATCATCGACTATTTAATCAATTTGATTAATAGTAAAAAGATCCTTCCCGATCAGAAATTGCCCAGCGAACAGGAACTGGCCGATCTTTTTGGAGTGAGCCGCATTACTTCTAAGCGGGCGTTGGTTGAACTGGAGCGGGAGGGATTAATCTATCGAATCAGGGGTAGTGGTAGCTTTGTCTCACCCCAGAATCCGGCGCGAGATAAAGATAATAAAATGATCGCCTTTGTTTTACCTTTTAACAGTTCTGTAGGAAGAACAATGGATACGATTAAAGGGGCTACGGAGTATTTAAAAATAAGGGGTTATTATTTAAGCATCCATAGTACGGATCGAAGTTGGAAAAAAGAGCAGGAGGCTTTGAACGAATTACCGGAGCAATTTGCCGGAATTATCTATTATCCGATCTCTGATCAGAACAACCTCACGATCTTAAATAACATTTATCTAAATAATTATCCGATTGTATCGATTGATATTAATTTTGAAAGTGTCCCGATCAACTATGTAATTTCTGATAATTTTCAAGGGGGATATACCGCCGCCGAGTTCTTAATCAAAAATGGTCATCGGCAAATAGCTTATGTTTCCGGTGTGCCGATCGAAAATAGAGTCTCGGTCCGACAGCGTTATTTTGGTTATTGTAAAGCCCTAAAAGATTATAGTATACCGTTAAATTCAGCTTTAATTAAACTTGGTGATGTCAAGTCAGTCGGGACGATATTTGAGATGAGCAATGAGCAAAATAAAGAAACAAAGCTGATGCTCGAGGAGCTATTGTGTAACGGAGTTACAGCGATCTGTACCGAAAATGATTATGTAGCGATCAATCTGGAAAGAAACTGTCGACATATGGGTGTTCAGATTCCCGAGCAACTATCGATCATCGGTTTTGACAATATAAATTTATCGTATAATATCGCTGTTCCCTTAACCACGATCGAACAAGATTTTTATGAAATAGGTAAAACCGCTGCTGAAATAGTAGTTAAGGGCATTGAAAACAATAAATATAATTATGAAAAAATTGTTTTACCGATTAGACTGATCGAAAGGCAATCGACCAGGGCGATTAATAGTGAAATAACGGCTTGTAAGACTAACGAAACAATCAGCTGGTAAGGCGGGAAGTTGATATATCAATCTCCGGGCCATTTGGGATAGAGAAGTTATTTAGAAGTATTTGTAAAAAAATTCAAAAATATTGGACATTTAGCACAATATCATAAATAAAGTTATATATATTGGTGATCATTGGTTTTAATCTGATTGGTGGGGGGGCAAGATGTTGCTGACAGTAAAAAGGATCATCAAATTAGGATTAGGGATTTTCGTGGTGCTGAATATTTTCTATAATAGCCTTGTTATGGCCGATTATGCTCAGGAAATATCATATGATCAGTACCATAATAACTATTTAAATGCCGCTCGTCCGGCGCGTGAGATTATAATTAAGGCCGGAGATTTCAGGCAAGCCAGTGCTGATTTAACAAGATTAGCGGGTTTTGCCGGTGTTGAGCATGAGGTGATTAAAACGGGAGAAGCCGGGTATGTTGAATGGGAGATCAATGTTGAGGAAGCAGGCTTATATCACCTTCAGCTCAAGTATTATCCGATTACCGGCCGAGGAGTAGATATTGAACGGTCAATCGAGATTAATGGGAAAAGACCATTTTCCGAAGCGAAATATATCTCTTTTACCAGAGTCTGGGAAAATAAAACCGGGATCGAAAGAGATGAGTTTGGTAATGAATTAAGACCACCCCAGAGTGAAAGCCCGTTCTGGAAGACAGAATACTTTAAAGATAGTTTAGGTTACTATGATTCACCATATCAGTTTTACTTCCAACAGGGAACAAATACGATCCGGCTGATTTCCCGCAATGAACCTTTAGTGATAGCTCAGCTCAAGCTCTGTCAAAAGGCAGAAGTAAAGAGTTATCATTACCACGCCACGGAATATCAGGCCAAAAAGCGGCCCGTGGCCAAAGATGTTGTCGTGAAAATCCAGGGGGAAGATGCAATTTATAAAGCAAGCTCAACCTTGTATCCGCTCTTTGATCAGGGTGATCCTACCCTGGAGCCGTACCACCCGGCGGCAGCCAGAATAAATGCGATTGGGGGTATTAATTGGGCCAAAACAGGACAATGGATCACCTGGGAATTTGAAGTACCACAATCCGGTCTCTATAAAATTGCGATCAAGGGTAAGCAGGATCAACAGCGGGGTTTTTACAGTAATCGAAGGTTGTTAATCAATGGAGAAGTCCCATTTCAGGAATTACAGACAGTGACCTTTCCTTTTTCACAGCGTTATCAGATGAAAGTCTTAGGGCAAAATGAGACAGAAGAGCCTTATCTGTTTTACTTAGAGCAAGGGAAACATCAAATTACTCTGGAAGTTGTGCTGGGGAATCTGGCTAATATCGTTTATCAAACAAGAAAAAACCTATATCAATTAAATACTATTTACCGAAAGATTATTATGGTTACATCGTCTTCACCTGATCCGCTAAGGAGTTATCAATTAGAAACGAAAATACCGGATTTAATTGAAAATCTTCGCGAACAGGCCGGGGCCTTTCAAGAAATAAAAGATTATTTTGAAGAGTATACCGGTCAAAAAGGCGGTCATACCGCTGTTTTAAACCAATTAATCGTTATGTTGAATAAGATGGCTGATCAACCTTATATGATTCCCGGTCTATTGGGTAAATATCGCGATAATATCGGAGCTTTAGGTACCTGGATCATTGATACCGAAAAACAACCACTGACCATTGATTATATGATCGTGGCTTCACCAGAAAAAGAGCTGCCGGCCGCCCGGCCTACCATTTTACAGACTTTAGTCCATGAAGTCAGGGCCTTTATTAATTCCTTTTTCCATGAATATACAAGTATTGGTGGTATTGATAGTCCGGTGGCCGATAATAAAGTGCAAGAACCCTTAAAGGTCTGGATTGGAAGCGGGCGTGATCAGGCCCAATTACTTAAGCAAATGATTGAAGACAGCTTTGTTCCGGAAACCGGGATCCCGGTAAAGCTAGAATTAATTAGCGAGATGGGTAATTTGTTAATTCCGGCTTCGATCGCCGGGACTGCTCCGGATGTAGCGATTGGTGCTGCTAATATGGAACTGGCCTTTCGTGGGGCCCTAGTCGATTTAGCACAATTCCCCGATTTTGAGCAGGTGGCCACCAGATTTAACAAAAGCGCCTTTGTTCCCTTTAAATTCCGCAACCAGGTTTTTGGTCTGCCCGAAGAGCAAGTCTTTTCGATGCTATTTTATCGCCGGGATATTTTAGCCGAACTGGGACTAACAGTACCTCAGACCTGGGAAGATGTGATGGAGCTTATCCCTGTTTTACAAAAAAATAATATGGACTTTGGCTTACAACCAAATATGGACACCTATCAATTGTTTTTATACCAGCAAGGTGTACCACTTTTTAAAGAAGACTGCATCGCAACCAATTTTGATTCAGAGGTAGCAGCCAAGACACTGGAACGACTGACTAATTTTTATAGCTTATATAATTTACCCTTAACCTTTAATATTGAGAATCGCTTTCGGATGGGCGAAATGCCGTTAGTGGTAACTGGATATAATCTTTATAATACCCTTAAAGTTTTTGCCCCGGAGTTAAGGGGAGAGTGGGGTTTTGCCCCGATCCCGGGAACACGGCAGGCTGATGGTACGATTAACCGAACTATTCCGGCCGGCACTTCAGCCGCACTGATCATGGCGACATCGCAGCAAAAGGAAAGGGCCTGGGAGTTTTTGAAATGGTGGACACGCCGGGATACCCAGGTCAGATTTGGACTGGAGCTGGAGAATTTAATGGGAGCAGCGGCCCGGTATGCGACAGCTAATGTAGAGGCCTTAAAAGAATTACCCTGGCAAGCCGAAGAACGGGCTGTTCTTTTAGAACAGTGGAAGTGGGTGGAGGGAATACCTCCGGTTTTAGGTGGTTATTATGTCAACCGCCAGTTTGATTGGCTTTTTCGCGCGGTTGTCCTAGATCAAAAACCGCTCCGGGAATCAATTCAAGAATATAATTTAGCCGCAAACAAGGAAATAGCTCGGAAAAGGGCCGAATTTGGATATGAGACCGATTATGAAAAATTAGAACAAGACTGGAAGGAGATCTACTGGAGTAATTTTACTCAACTCGATAAATTGGAATTAGAAGTATATAAAACTAAATCGTATCAATTATGGGGGGAATAAGATGGATACTGATATGATCAAGACCACAGCAACCGGACAGCAAAGTATTGCTCCAACTCGCTTCAGTATTTTTTGGCAAAAGGTAAAAAAAGGGAAGACATCATATCTTTTTGTCGGCCCCTTTTTGCTTTTATTTGCCGTCTTTACAATCATTCCGATTGTGCTCTCCATTGTTCTAAGCTTTTCTTATTTTAATATGTTGCAATGGCCCAAATGGGTTGGAATTGCTAATTATATTCGATTATTTTTAGATGACGATATTTTTCTGCTGGCCGTAAAAAATACGCTGATCTTTGCGGCAATAACCGGACCGATTAGCTATTTCGCTTGTTTTTTATTTGCCTGGTTAATTAATGAGTTAAGACCGAAATTAAGAGCGATCCTAACGCTGCTCTTTTATGCTCCTTCAATTAGTGGAAATGCCTTTATGATCTGGAAAATTATGTTCGATGGTGATATGCACGGGTATGCGAACGGCTTTTTATTATACTGGGGAATAATCAACGAACCGGTTCAATGGTGGGTTGATAAAGAGTTTATGATGCCGTTGGTAATTGTTGTCACCCTGTGGATGAGTCTGGGAACCAGTTTTCTGGTTTTTATTGCCGGATTACAGGGTGTCGACGGAAGACTTTATGAGGCGGGAGCGATTGATGGGATTCGCAATCGCTGGCAGGAATTGTGGTATATCACCTTGCCCAGTATGCAGGGTTATTTAATGTTTGGGGCGATTTTATCAATAACCGGATCTTTTGCCGCCGCCGGCCAGATCACCGCATTGGTTGGATACCCCAGTACTGATTATGCTGTTCATACAATTATGCAACATTTACAGGATTATGGCAATATTCGTTTTGAGATGGGCTATGCTTCAACAATAGCTGTGGTCTTATTCTTTACCATGGTCATTGCCCAACAGATTGTCCAGCGATTATTGAAAAAAATCGGTCAATAGGAGGGATTGCTAGATGAAACTTCAAACACGGAAAAAGCGAATTTCCCGGTCGCGGGGCGGTGATATTTTTATCTTTAGTATTTTAGTCCTCGGGGGCTTATTTACCGCCCTTCCGTTACTATATGCCCTTACCAGTGCTTTTAAGCCCTTAAATGAGTTTTTTATCTATCCGCCACAGTTTTTTGCCCGTAATCCAACCCTGGCTAATTTTCAAGACTTAGTAGTTTTAATGGCTAAATCCTGGGTGCCGATGTCCCGGTATTTATTTAATTCGCTGGTGATAGTTCTTTTAGGAACACTCGGTAATCTGTTTTTTGGTTCACTGGCTGCTTACGCCTTATCAAAACATAACTTTGTCGGCAAAGAAATGATCAATAAAGCCATTATTTTTTCACTGATGTTTGCCCCGGCAGTAACCCAAATCCCTAATTATTTAACGATTGCATATTTAGGTTGGATTAATACATACTGGGCAGTAGTTGTTCCGGCCTGGGCTTCTACCCTGGGTTTATATTTAATGAAAAAATTCATGGACTCAATGGTCGATGAATCCTACCTGGAGGCAGCCCGGATTAGTGGGGCCAGTGAATTTGATATTTATTGGCGAATTGTGATGCCGATTGTGAAACCGGCATGGTTAACCCTGATTATTCTAACATTTCAATCACTATGGCAGGCCACCGGCGGAAATTATATATATGCCGAACAACTGAAAACCCTGCCCTATGCTTTAAACCAGATCGTTGCCGGCGGTGTAGCCAGAGCCGGGATCGGTGCTGCCGTATCGCTAATTATGATGCTGGTACCGATTGTCGTTTTTGTGATTAATCAGAGTAAGATTGTTGAAACAATGGGCACTTCCGGCCTGGATTAAGATAGGGGGACTGGTGAAATGACATTAAAGAGGTATGCTGTTCAAAGCTTATTATATCGGAGCAGATTGATCTTATTATTAAATTTAGTAATCATGATGCTGAGCAGCGGTTTGGCTGCCGGGGCTCAACTGGAACAGAGTTATATCTATAATTTTTGGGCAGAGGCTGTCCCTGCCCCCCAGGCCTATACTGTTTCTCATCTTATTAATGGTAATGACCTGGGGATCGGCAAGTTCAACAATCCTCAGGATCTCGGGGTCAGTAAAAACAATCGGCTCTATATCGTCGATTCCGGCAATGATCGCATTATTTGTCTGGATCAAAACTTGGAACTGGTTAAGGTAATCGATCAATTTACGAATAAGGGGAAAAAAGAGCGGTTTAATAACCCGCAGGGTATTTTTGTAGCTGATAATGACACTATTTATGTGGCCGATTCCGAGCATGGTCGAATTGTTCAAATCGATCAAAATGGTGAATTAATCGGTGAATTACGAGCTCCGAAGACCGATTTATCAATTGCGGCGGCAGATTTTGAATTTATCCCGCTAAAAGTAAATGTCGATCCAACTGGTCGGATCTTTGTCATTGCCAAAAATGTATATGAGGGTTTATTGGAATATGACCTTGCCGGGAATTTCAAGGGATTTATCGGGGCTCCCCGGGTTACCCCCGGTGTGTTGGATTATTTCTGGAGGAGGTTTGCTACCGAAGAACAGCGCGAGCAACAGGCTTTATTCTTACCTACTGAATTCAGTAATATTGCGATCGGACACGACGGCTTTATTTATACTACCGTTGCTAATACTAGCGCCATGTGGTCTGATGTAATTAGGAAATTAAATCCGGCCGGTAAAGATATCTTAATAAGAGCCGGTTTTTTTAAACCGGTTGGTGATATTATCTATTATACCGGTCCTTCCAGGTTTGTCGACATAACGGTTAGACAATACGGGGTTTACAGTGTTTTGGACCAGGCACGCGGAAGGGTATTTACTTATGACCAAAATGGAAACCTCTTATATATCTTTGGTGGCCCGGGGGGGAGCATCGAAGGTACTTTTACGACACCGACCGCTTTAACTCATTTACAGGAAAAACTACTGGTCTTGGATGCAAGCAGTGGGGAACTGACCGTTTTTAGACCGACTCAATATACCAAATATATTCACAATGCCCTTATGTATTATAATGCCGGAGATTTTAACAATTCGACAGCAATGTGGGAAAAAGTAATTGAAGCTAATGCCAATTTTGAACTGGCTTATTCAGGGATTGGGCGGGATTTATTTAGAAAGAACCAATATCAAGCGGCAATGGAGTATTTTAGGTATGGGAATAATCGGCTGGAATATTCCAAAGCCTTTCGTTTTTACCGCAAAGGCTTTATTGAAGACAATTTTTTACTGATCTTTATTGTGATCATTGTCTCCGGGCTCCTCTTTTTGCTAGCTCAAAAATATAAACTTAAAAGAGTATTATTTTCAAAAATTGGGCAGGTATTGCCAAAGCTTCCGGTCAAGGCAAGTGTCTTTAAGGAAACGTTTAATGGTTTACGCTATTCCCTTCATCTTATTTTTCATCCCTTTGATGGTTTCTGGGACCTTAAACATGAAAAAAGGGGTAATTTGCCGACCGCGATGATCATTTTGTTCGGTTTAACCATCACCTATATCTTAATGCGGCAATATACCGGTTTTATCTTTAATTTTAATCAAGCCGCCGAGATTAATCTCCTTTTTGAGATATTAAGTGTAATCATTCCTTTTATGTTGTGGTGTCTGATTAACTGGAGTGTAACGACTTTAATGGATGGGAAGGGAACGATGAAAGATATTATCATCGCGACTGCCTATGCCGTAATTCCCTTAATTATCATTACTATCCCGTTAACACTAATCAGCAATTATTTAATTATGGAAGAGGGGGCTTTTTATAATTTGTTTCTTAATACTGCCGTTATTTGGACGATTTTGCTCCTTTTTCTTAGTATACTGGTTACCCATCAGTATGATATCCCCAAAACAATCCTGGTCTCGCTAATTATTATTATCGGAATTGTAGCGGCCATTTTTCTGGGGATGCTGTTTTTTAGCGTGATCAATACCTTAATTGCCTTTCTGTCGACATTATATAAGGAACTTAACTTTAGATTATAGGAGAGGGGGATGGAGATGCGGTTGCTTAAAGTTTATTTAGGATTAGGGTTGATTATTTTAGTTAGTTTACTGGCCCGGGCTACGGCCGCTGAACTGAATGAGATGACTTTAGTTAGTCAAAACGCTTATTTAGAATTATACTTAAACACTGCGACTACCGAAATTGCGATTAAAGACAGGCGAAGTAAGCAGCTATGGTTTTCCAATC
The DNA here is from genome assembly GCA_022360715.1 of Halanaerobiales bacterium. GTDB lineage: Bacteria > Bacillota > Halanaerobiia > Halanaerobiales > DTU029 > JAKSCG01. Next base: position 255 of record JAKSCG010000191.1, on the reverse strand, counting down.
CGCTGAACCGGGAGCAATGTCAAATTGCGCGTGGTGAGAAAAAGCGAGAATTAAGCTCACAGTTATCGATCCAGTATTTTTTGCCCGGTGATAAAAGTAGAACCATGGATAACTTTAATGACAGTATAGCCTTAGGACAATTTGCGATCAAAGAAATAAAAAATGGGGTACGCATTGAGTATCTAATCGGTAAAGAATATCAGGATGATGCTTATTTACCTGTGCTGATCAGTAAAGAACGCTTTGAAAACATTA
>JAKSCG010000157.1 GCA_022360715.1 Halanaerobiales bacterium | reverse complement strand
AGTATACGAAACATTTCCGCCTATGGCAAAATTAAAATCACAGATTTTATCACGATACATTGTCTCTAACTCGAACCCCCTGTTTTGATGCTGACCAATATTTTGGTTAGGTGGCTGAATACCTGTATATTGCGGCAATGTTAATTGAGGCGTCGCCAGAATATCTTTAGTTTGCATATCGAAAAGGTTCACTTCTAACCAAAGTTTGTTGAATGAAGCTTCAACTCCAAGATTTAATGACTCTGTAACTTCCCATGTAACATCAGGGTTTGATGAACCTGATTCTCGAACTCCGGTAATGGTTTTACCGTTTACAACCGTGCTGTTGCCAAAAACATATCTACTTAAATAATTATATGCAGGAATCCGGTCGTTGCCCAACTGCCCCCATGAAGCTTTAACTTTTAAGCTTAAGGTTGAGTTCTCTTTCAGAAAATCTTCTTCAGAAATTAACCATGCGCCTGAAACTCCCGGAAAGAATCCAAAACGTTTTCCTTCAGCAAATTTTTCAGAACCATCATATCTGAAAAGAGCTTGCAACATATACTTACCTTTGTAATTATAGTTAAGCCTTCCTGAATAACTTATTCGTGCTGTTTCCTCCGCTGCGCCTGAAACCCACGAGGCATCGCGACTTGTACTGGCAGAATCAAAGTAATCAGAAGCAGATGATAAGAAATCATCGTTTCCTGCGTTATAATAATCCCTTCGATACGTTTGTTTCTCAACCTGGAATAATCCGTCAATACTGTGTTCATTAATGGTTTTTACATACTTCACATTTAAATTTCCAGTTACAAGTCGTGATTTATCATGTCCTTGCTCCAACTTAAGCTGTCCAGCTTGTTGAGCAACAGGGGTACCAGACGGATCGTCCATATTAGGCACATAATAAGTCCAAGGTATATCAAAATTCTTATAATCATCATTTGCAAAAGCACCAGAAGCAAAACCACCGATAGACAATCCTTCTAAACCAGGTATTCTGTACGTAAAATTACCAATGATAGTTTGATTCATTCTATCGTTTTCATTATACCCTTTGGCCCTAAACATTGCAATTGGATTCTGAGATGCCCTTCCAGCAGCAGGATACCGTGGATCATCATTTATGAATTTAGGTAATAATGGGGATGTAAGAGCTGAAGTTTGAAACACCGCGGCATACCTAACATTTGAATTGGTCACATCTTGTTGCCTTAATGAGACGTCTAAACTAATATCCAGATTGTCAATAAAACTAAAATCCAGATTACTCCTTAAATTATATTGCTTATTTCCTCCAACTTCATCTCCTTCGAAAAATGTACCTTGCTTCAAATACCTCCCAGAAATAAAATATT
>JAKSCG010000003.1 GCA_022360715.1 Halanaerobiales bacterium | reverse complement strand
GATGGTTTGGTATAACCGGAGGAAAGATTTACTTCTAAAGCGGTCTGGTCATCGGTATTATCAAGGTAAAAACTTAAATCAACCGTACCACCATCTTCCAGGCTTAGTGTATTACCCAAAAGATTGAGCCCCTGGTCATCCGTACCAACAGGCTCCCAATCAGTACCATCACTTACATAGTAGATTTTTTCAGTGGTATTATAATAGGTATCTCCGGCATCTCCTACTGGTGGTGCAGAAGAACTGGTTGGGGTGGTTCCGTCTGAACCAACCGCATCCCAATCACTTCCGTTATATACATACAACTTTTTTTCTGTTATATTATAAAAAGTATCGCCAGCTGTCCCTCCAGCCGGGACACTTGGCCCGGATGGAGTACCGCCCAGAACAGGGCTAAGGTCTACACTGTTTCCGTTTTCAATGGAAAGGTCATTACCTGTCAGGCTTAAATCCTGTGAATCCGAATTCATAGGCACCCAATTGGTACCATCACTAATATAATAAGTACTATTAGTAGTATTATAATACGAATATCCGGAAACTCCTACAGGAGGTACAGTAGAACTGGTGGGAATAATTCCATCTCCACCAACAGCATACCAATTACTTCCATTATACACATATAGCTTTTGAACAATAGTATGATAAAATAAACCACCAGTTAATCCACCAGCCGGAAAACTTATTCCTGAAGGAATGCTTCCTGATAAAACAGAAAGATCAACATTATTACCTCGTTCAATACCAAGTACCGTTCCCTGAAGACTGAGGGTTTGAGAATCAGTATCTACGGGATTCCATTTAGTACCATCACTGACATAGTAGACTTTCTCCGTGGTGTTATAATAAGTATCTCCTGATGCTCCTACCGGAGGAGCTGTTGAACTGGTGGGTGTAGATCCTCTGGTATCAACCGGAATCCACTCAGCACCATCGCTCACATAAAAGATTTTCTCTGTAGTATTGTAGTATGTATCACCTGATGTACCTACAGGCAGAGGAACTGAACTTGTTGGAGTACCGCCATCAGTACTAACAACATCCCAATCAGTTCCGTTGTATATATAAAACTTTTTTTCAGTTGTATTATAAAATGTGTCGCCGGCTGTGCCAGTTGCGGGAAGGTTTGTGCCGGTTGGAATAATTCCCTTTGTTCCGACAGATTCCCATACTGATCCGTTATAAACATACAGTTCGTTATTTTCAGCATCATAAATGATATCACCCGTTGTACCGGTTTGTGGTAAAGTTGTACCATTCAAAACATTTATATTTGAAGAATTTATTGTTATCCAGGAACTCCCGGTCCAGGACATAATAGTTGACATGTCAAGATCATAAACCAGCAGACCTTTGGCTGATTGATCTTCACCTGCAAAAATGATTTCACGCTGAGATGTAGTCATTCGTGGTATCAACAAGCCTTTTGATTGGGAAACCAATTCCAAAATTGCTTTATCGTGAGCCGGAACATTCCCTTTCCCTATACTTACTCCTCCATCAGTTTGGGCAAAAAGTACAAAAGATGAGAATAATAAAAGTGTTAACGAAAAATAAACTTTCTTCATTACATTATAGATTTGCATTATTTTCAGTTTTTAAGTCACAAAATGGTATTAAGAGGATTTC
>JAKSCG010000039.1 GCA_022360715.1 Halanaerobiales bacterium | reverse complement strand
GACCTTATTTTTCATAGCTAAAGCTACTCCGACATAATTATTAAGATAGAATATAAAAAAGGAGGTGGATGAGCATGAATATAAAATCAATCTTAAATATTTTAGGTAATCTGCTTTTGATTTTAGCTATTTCGATGCTTTTACCGATTATAGTGGGAATTTATTTCCGGGAAGAAGATGCCTTTGTCTTTATTATTAGTATGGGTATAACTTATATCAGTGGATATCTATTAAAATCGTTTAAATATAATAAAAACGGTCTCCAGTATAAGGATGGTTTCGTCGTAGTAACCTTGGGTTGGTTACTGGTTTCCATTTACGGGGCTTTCCCATTCCTGCTGGCCGGTGTTTTCACCAATCCGATTGATGCCTTTTTTGAAAGTGTCTCCGGATTTACCACCACCGGCGCCACTGTAATCATGTCCTTAGAAAGTCTCAGCCACACGATCCTCTTCTGGAGAAGCCTGACCCACTGGTTAGGGGGAATGGGGATTATTGTGATGACAATTGCGATTTTACCCCAGTTAGCCGGGAATATGAATCTATTTATTGCCGAAGTATCCGGACCGCTTCATAATCGAATTAAACCCAGAATCCAGGAAACAGCAAAAACACTCTGGATTATCTATATTTTTTTAACTTTTATTCAGGTAATATTGCTTTATGGCAACGGATTACCTTTATTTGAAGCAGTAATTCATTCCTTTGGCACGATTTCTTCCGGTGGTTTTTCTTCCCGAGTTTTGAGTGTCAAGGCTTACAATAGTATCATCATTGAAGTAATTATGATTTTATTTATGTTCATTGCCGGTACTAATTTTAATTTAATTTATTCTTTTTTCCGTCTGCGGATACGGGATGTTTTTTATGATGAAGAATTAAGGCTTTATATTATCCTTTTGGGTACAGCTATTTTGATGATTTCTTTAAACCTCTATTTTAATGTCTATCATGACCTGGCTTTAGCAATTAGATATGCCTGTTTTCAAGTGGTTTCGATCACCAGTACCACCGGGTTTGCGACCGTCGATTATAATACCTGGCCTCCGTTTAGTCGCTGGATCTTATTATTATTAATGTTTATCGGGGGTAGTGCCGGTTCTACGGCCGGCGGGATCAAAGTGGTCAGGGTACAGGTTTTATTTAAAAAGGGTTTTCAGGAACTATACCATTTACTCCATCCGCGGGCAATCAAAAAAATTAAAGTGAATAAGGTAGTAGTCTCAGAGCGGGTCTCAACCAGTATTCTTGGTTTTTTCTTTTTATATATCATTGTTTTTGTGGTAGCTACAGTTACTTTAAGCTATTTTGGCGTAGATATTATCAGTTCAATTTCAGCTGTTGCTTCTACGTTGGGAAATATCGGACCTGGCTTGCAATTGGTTGGCCCGTTAAAAACCTATCTTTCCTTGCCCGATCTGGCCAAATTATTACTGTCAATCTGTATGATGATGGGAAGACTGGAGATCTATACAATACTGGTATTTATATTTATGGATTGGGAGTAAGCGAAATATCTTGAAATCAGATATTGATTGATATATAATAACCATGATAACAATTTGAAGAATAGGGGGTTCGATATGGCTTTCTTAGATTTATTAAAGAAGTTATTTAAGCCTGCTAACCAGGGGAATATTATAAAAATTTATCTTAAAGATAATAAATGCGGACAAAAAATTAAAGTATTATTACGCAAGAGCTATGATCTACAGCGGGTCTATTCCGATGATCAGACCGCATCCTTTGCCCTCAACAAGGTGGTTATTTGCGACAAGTGCTTTAATCAGATTAAGGTTAAGATCTATTATGATCAAAAATATAATAATATCTCACAGGAGATCAACGGGGGAGAATTAATTAGTGAAGAAGAATTTAGCGAAGATATCCCAGCTCGATCATAAAGCAGGTGGTTTAATGAAGTTATTACCAAATATTCTTACGATATTAAGAATAGTCTTAATCCCATTTTACTTATACCTTTTTTTAGCGGGGAATTATTTAATGGCTGGGATTATTTTTTCGTTCTCGGCTTTAACCGATTTTTTAGACGGTTATTTTGCCCGAAAATATCAGTTAAAAACTGAACTGGGTCGGATTCTTGATCCCTTTGCAGATAAGCTGACCATTATCAGTATTTTATTGGCCCTGGTTTTTAGTGGTATTATTCCCAGGTTTATCGCTATTATCCTCCTGAGCCGGGAATTATTTATTTTTATCAGCTCGATTGTCGTTTATTTATTAGGTATTGACTGTATTCAACCCAGTAATATCGGGAAAGTATCGATCTTTTTATTATATTTAGCTATTATCTTTCGATTACTGGGGAGCAACCACATCGCGATGGTTTTGTTTTATATTGTGATTCCCTTAAATGTCATCTCTGGCCTGGACTACGTCTTAAAGGCCATTAAGAAATTGTCTAAATAACTTGCTTTTAACCTGATTAGCATGACAGTCTTCAGAGGCTGTCTTTTTTTGTTTTAAAACATAAGAAAAAAAATAACTGTAATGACAAAGAAAGACATTATCTATAAAGGAAAATATTTATTCATTATAGAAATTAATTATTAAGACAAGATTTAGGAGGGATAAAAATGCACGATCATCCTGACTTACTAACTGATTTTATCAAAATAATCAATGAATTCGGTTATCAGATCAAAGCAGCACAGGATATAAGTAATCAGTTATTTATCTGGGAGATAATAATTAACATTAAAAAGAATATGCAAGACGAACTCAAGCAGGCCATTCGCTTTAATCTTCAACTGTGTTATATGCTGGAAGAAGGAGAGCAGATCAAAGAAATCAATCAGTCCTTATATCGGTTAAACCATGTCTTTGAACAAAATTTCTACCGTTTTGATCAAAAGGAGGTTGCCCAAGGATTAAAGTATTTTCACAATATAATTATTTCAACCTATGGCAATGTACAAAATTTTATCGATGACCTGCGGGAGGTAAAAGAGAATCTGTATTTTTTCCGCAAGCGCTATGATCAAATATTAATTGAGAAATATCAATATCTAAAGAAGATATCATTACCACTCAGAGGCTATGAAGAATTGCGAATGGCTTTATTAACAATTTTAAAAAAATTCAATGAATTAAAACTGATTATTATTAAGCCGGTCGTTTTTAATACTCTAAAAGAAGAGATCGATTTATTAATCGAAGAATATATCAAAAAATATACGGTCGAACACCATAATTTTTTTAAGAAGTTAGCAATTTTTTATAATAATCTCTATTCATTATCTGAATATAAGGCCTTAGAGTACCTTTCGCATATCAGGGTGATTAAAGTTGCCAATAGTATGAAACCGATCAAAAAATATATTGAAACATTTTTTCCGACAATCTGTCAAGATGAAAATTACGGGGAAGCCTTGGCCCAGCACGCAAAATGTAATTGTGGTTTTACCCTGGGAGAAATCCTGGCGATCCCTTCCCTTAATAAGATAACCCCGATGTTGATCAAGGGAGTACTCGAATATATCGAACAGTTAAATTGCAGTAAATTCCGCCCCTTGTTTAATAACTACCTAAGTTACCATCAGGATTCCCGGATAAAAGATTTACTCAATCTGAAAAAAATAGAGATCACCAAGATCTTAAAGATAATTGATTATAATTTAATTCGGGAAATAAATCAGGCCTTGAGTAATACCTATCCCTTAAAGATATCAATTGATGAAATAGCGGCCGAATTAATCGGTACCTACTCGGCTAGTCAACTGGAAATACTGGGCGGGAAGTTTGAAGATGAATTGCGGACCGCTATCAGGGATAAAATGGAAGGTATACCAAAATATAATTATGACCAAATCATCATAAATTTAATAAAATAGCAGGATTTTTCGATGTTTTTGTAGAATAAATTATAATATAAATAAAATGGGGTGGGAGAGTCTTGAAAACCTTAATTGAAAATATAAGTGAAATTTATACAGCTGACCAGACGAATAAAGTCTTTAAAGATGCTTATATGATCATTGACGATCAAAGGATTAAAGAGATAGGACCAACTAATCAATTAAAGGGTGAGCGAGCCGCTTTTGACCGGATCATCAATGGAAAGAATAAAATGGTTTTACCGGGTTTAATTAATAGCCATACCCATACGGCAATGACCCTTTTGCGGGGCTATGCCGATGATTTACCGCTAAGAAAATGGTTGGAAGAAAAGATATGGCCTTTTGAAGCAAAACTGAGTGCCGATGATATTTACTGGGGAAGTATGCTGGCTATACTGGAGATGCTCAGTTCCGGTACAACGACCTTTACTGATATGTATTTTCAAATGGACAGAGTAGCTGAAGCAGTAACAGAGACCGGAATCAGGGCCGTATTGAGTGAAGGACTGATTGAGGCTAACGATGGGGCGGCAGGTTTAAAGTCCGCCCAAAAGTTTTCACAAGACTATCATCAACAGGCTGACGGTAGAATTACCACGATGCTGGCCCCACATTCGCCGTATACCTGTTCCACTCACTATTTAAAGGAAATTGTCGAGATATCAGCAATGCTCCACTTACCGCTAAATATCCATGTAGCCGAAACTAAAGTCGAGTATGAAGAGAGCAAAAGGAAACACGGGTTATCTCCGGTTAAATATCTGGATAAAATAGGGTTGCTGGAAAGGCCGGTATTGGCCGCACATTGTGTCTATGTTGATCAAGAGGAGATCGATATCCTGGCGGAAAAGGGAGTCGGAGTTGCCTATAATCCCTGCAGCAATATGAAACTGGCCAGTGGAATTGCTCCGGTGGTCAGGATGCTGGAAGCAGGTGTTGCCGTCGGATTAGGAACTGATGGTGTTTCCAGCAATAATAATCTTGATTTGATCGAGGAGGCCCGGTTCGGTTCATATTTGCAGAAGGTTAATCAGTTGGACCCTACTACTTTAAATGTCTTAACTTTGTTAAATATGGTCACTGCTTCCGGTGCAGAGATTTTACGAATTAAGGAGTTAGGTCGGCTTAAAAAAGGGTATTTAGCCGATTTAATTATGGTTGATTTAAATAAGTCCAGTTATTTTTATCCCGCTCATAATAATCTATCTAATTTGTTCTTCGCCGGGAATGGCAGGGATGTAAGTACGGTTATAATCAATGGGGAATTAATTATTGATAATTATAATATATTAACAATTGATCAGGAGAGAGTCTACTATGAAATAGAGCAAATTATCGCCAATAACTGTTAAATCTCGCGTTTCAGAGAAGTAGTGTTCTAATAATCTGTATTAAACTTTGCTGCTTTGGAATATAATGTAGTAGAGAGTTTACATGAAAGGAGAGGGGATTATGTTAAACGTACATTGCTGGAGATGTGGTGCCAGGATTAACCGAGATGATTTTTTAGGGTTAGGTCATTTTGATCAAAATATTGGTAAGTATAAAGGTAAAGGTTTTGTTGCGTTTAATTGCCCCAAGTGTAATAAGGCTCGTTATCAAATCCTGGATGATAATTTTGTTACCCTTAACAAGCGAAAAGGGAGTAGTTGTCCTGATGACACAATTGATTTAGATCAAGTGATTGACTTTTATCAGTCATTGTGTCAGATAAAAACAATTGATACCTTTCTGGAAAGATGTGAAATAGCTGCTAAAACAATTAATCCGGAAGTGAAGAAAGCTATTTTACAGCCGGTTGATGTCTATAATCTGTTTTGTGAACTAAATAGTTCCAATATGAAACGCTTAATGGTGCTAATTCTGGATAAGAATAGTCATTTGATTACCTGGGAATTTTTGGGTGAAACCACCGGCCGCCCGATTAGTTTTGAACCAAAAACTATTTTTCATACGCCATTTTTAATGGAAGAGAAGGTCTCAGTGATTATTGCCCAGAACCTATATAAACATTTTACCCAACCAACCCAAAAAGATATTTTGATGACCAAGCGTTTAATCAAAGCCGGCAAGGTGTTAGGGGTCGAGTTTCTTGACCATATTGTCATTGAAGAAAATGGTTTTCATAGTTATGATCAATTGAATTATATTTAATTTAAAAACCTGTCCGACCGGGCAGAACTGTTCTATTCTTTCCCTTCTTTAATATATTTTTTATTAAAGGAGGGATTTTCTATGAGAATTAAACCGCTTAATCTGCTGTTATTAGCTCTGTTGATTCTCGGTTTCCTGTTAGGGGCTTATGAGGGGTTCTGGAAACAGGGAGCCAAAAAGGTTACCAACTCTGCTGAGCAATTGGAGCAAAACGGGGGAGAAATCTATCTGCAAGTAATTTGGGATGCTTCCGGTAGCATGTGGGGAAGGGAGCAGGGGATTGAGAAAATTCTTAAATCAAAAGATGTCTTAAAAAATTTTGCAGATCAAATACCCCAGGAAGTTAATCTGGCTTTAAGGATCTTTGGCGCAAGAAAGGTCGGCGATTTAAAAGATTCATTCCTGGCTGTCCCCTTTAATAACGGAGAACGGGCCGGTTTAATCAATTTTATTACCAATGTAAATCCCCTGGGTAAATCACCGATCGGTTATTCCCTAAAAGAGGCTAAAAATGATCTAGCGGGTTTAAACGGACAAAAGCACATTTTACTAATTAGTGACGGAATTGATAACGGAGAGCTCCCTACGGCGGAAATTGTCCAGGAACTAGTTGATCGTCAAATAGTTTTACACATTATCCACATCGGGGATCTTAAGAATAAACCCTTAAAAGAAAAATTACAGGAAATGGCCGAAAAAACCGGTGGGAGTTATTTAACATATGATGATCACAACAGAATTATTCCTACCTTCCAACAATAGATATTCTGCTCAGGTGGTTTTTTTTTTATTAAAAATGGAAGGATATTTTAATTATTTAGGGAATAATAATAGTGACATCTTTTAAATATTGAGGAGGCAATTGAGATGAGTCGAAGTATCAAGATTTTATTCACGATCATTTTGCTATCCGTCGTAGTACTTTTAGTCCTTATTTTTTCGGGGAGTCAGATCTATACAGACTGGTTATGGTTTAAGCACCTGAATTTTTCCGGTACTTTTATTACTATTTTTTTCACCAACTTCTGGTTACGCTTGCTGGTCGGTTTTGTTTTTTCTGTTTTTCTTTTTATTAACCTTAATTTTACTAAAAAATCACTGTTGGAATACATCAATATTAAACAGGATAGCAAAGTTGAGTCACTTTTTGGTGAAAAAGATCAAAGCTTTATCGGGTGGGCCAGCAAAAAGAGGATAAATTACTTATTTTTACTGGCAAGTATAATTCTGGGTTTTTTATTCAGCTCAATTAGTCAGGACCTCTGGAAAATCGTGTTAAATTACCTGAACCGCAGTTCCTTCGGAATAGTTGATCCGATTTATTTAAATGATATCGGTTTTTATGTTTTTGAACTACCATTTTTTAAATTCCTCCAGGAAATGGGTATGGTTTTGATTATACTGACATTGATCTCCGTGGGAGCTATCTATACCCTGGCTTCGGGAATTAGTTCATTTAATGATATGAAATTTAAATTATCGGGTCGGGCCAAGGGCCATATTACCATTTTACTGGTTTTGTTCATCTTTCTCAAAGCAGTCAGTTACCATTTAAGTACTTTTGAATTATTATATTCGCCGCGCGGAGTGGTCTTTGGAGCTGGTTATACCGATATCAATGCCAACTTATTGGGGTTAAGAATATTATTTTATATTGCAATTATCATTGGGATCTTTTTGCTGCTCAATCTTTTTAAGAAAAGCTATCGCATGATTCTATGGAGCCTGGGAATCTGGCTAGTAATCTCCTTTATCTTCGGTAATATTTATCCTGGATTTATCCAACGTTTTCAAGTAGAACCGAATGAGATTGCTAAAGAGAGCAAATATATTAGCTATAATATTGATATGACAATGAAGGCTTATGGGTTAGATACCCTGGAACGAAAATCATTTGAAATAAAAAATGAATTAACCCGCGATATCCTGAACCAGAATAAAGCCACGATTAGTAATATCCGTCTTTGGGATGCCCGACCGTTACTTTCCACCTATAACCAGTTGCAGGGCTTGCGTCCCTACTATGTCTTTCCTAATGTCGATATTGACCGTTATCAGATCAATGGGACCTATCAGCAGGTTTTACTGGCAGCGCGTGAACTGGATCAAAATAGGCTATCCACTACTGCCCAGACCTGGATCAATCAGACATTGAAGTATACCCACGGCTACGGGATCACAATGAGTCCGGTAAATAGAGTAACAACCGAGGGGTTACCCCAATTTTATATTAAGGATATTCCCCCAAAAACGAATATTGAACTGGAACTAACTAATCCGGCGGTCTATTATGGAGAAAAAACAGATAACTATGTAATCGTTAATACCAAATCAATGGAATTTGATTACCCAATGGGCTCCAAAAATGCCTATGTCAATTATCAGGGTAAGGGGGGAGTTGTCCTAGATAACTTTTTCTTAAAACTGATCTATGCCATCCGCCAAAATAGCATACAAATCTTGCTGGCTGATGATATTACCAATGAGAGTAGGATATTATATTATCGTAATATCAAAGAAAGGGTAAGGAAAGTGGCACCTTTTCTCTTATATGATAATGATCCTTATTTAGTAGTAGCCCAGGGCCGGCTTTTCTGGATTCAGGATGCTTATACAACTACCGACCGCTATCCGTATTCTCAGCCGGTCAATCGAAAATATAATTATATCCGTAATTCGATTAAAATTGTCATCGATGCCTATAACGGGAATATGAATTTCTATGTCATTGATGCTGCTGATCCCTTGGTGCAAACATATCAAAAGATCTTCCCGGACTTATTTACCCCGGGGGAGAAAATGCCGGCAGACCTTAGAAAGCATCTCCGTTATCCCCAGGACCTTTTTATGATCCAGGCCCGGTTATATAGTACTTATCATATGACTGACCCGACAGTTTTTTACAATAAGGAAGACCTATGGGATATTCCTGACGAGAACTATGCCGATACCAGTATAAAAATGAGGCCGTATTACATTATTATGGAACTGCCGGAGCGTAATCAGGCCGAATTTATCCTGATGATGCCCTTTACTCCGATTAATAAAAATAACATGGTGGCCTGGATGGTTGCCCGCTCCGACGGGGAAAATTATGGTGATATCTTGATTTATCATTTGCCCAAAGATAAATTAATTTACGGACCAATGCAAATTGAATCACGGATCGATCAAAATGCCGAAATATCACAGCTGTTAACTCTTTGGGGCCAAAGGGGTTCCAGGGTTATTCGCGGTAATCTCCTGGTAATCCCGATTGACAACTCGATCCTTTATGTCGAACCGATCTATTTACAGGCAGAAACCAGCGAGTTACCAGAACTGAAAAGAGTTGTTGTGGCCTATGCCGAGCAAGTTGTCATGAAAGAAACATTGGACCAGGCCCTCAATACTATTTTTGGTCGCAATGAAGAATTACTTGAGCCGATTCAAGAAGAAACGGGCCTGGAAGCAGTCCGGGAACTTCCCACCAACCTGCAGGAATTAGCTCAGGAAGCACTTGATGTTTATCAACAGGCTCAGCAAAGCCTAAAGGAAGGAAACTGGGCCAGTTATGGCGAATTGATTAATCGACTTGAGGAACTATTAGAAAAGATTAATCAACCAGGTATAAATTAAGTAGAAAAAAACATATTAAATATTAAAGTAATAGCGGTCACTCTTGTCGTGACCGCTAAAAAAATGAGGAAGGTTATTAATGAAAGAAGTAATCGAATTTACTCACTATCAATCGAAAAATCAACTAGACTTATTTGTCTGTAATAATCCTAAATTCAAAACTAATCTTATTCAGTTGTTTATAATTGAACCCCTGTCGGCTGCAAAGGCAAGCAAGACTGCCCTGGTTCCCTTTGTTTTATATCGCGGCAGCCAAAAATTTCCCAGCAGAAGGGACTTGAAAATCCGGCTTGATCAATTATATGGGGCTGATCTGACCATATCAGTTACTAAAAGGGGAGAAAACCAGATCTTAGGCTTTACCCTGGAAGTGGTTAATGAAGAGTTTCTACCGGAAAAAGAACCCCTGCTTGAACAGGGAATGAAACTATTGTTTGAAATTATTTTTAACCCACTTTTCGCCGAGGGTTTTGTTGAACAGGAAAAGGATTTTTTGAAACAGGATATCGTTTCCCTAATTAATGATAAGTATTCCTATTCGATCCAGCGTTGTTATCAGGAAATGTGTAAGCAAGAACCATTTGGAGTTTTTAAATTAGGAGAAGTTGATGAACTGGAGAAGATTAATCAAGGAGTTCTCTACCGTTATTATCAGGAGATGATTAATAGTAGTTATATGGCCCTTTTTGTCATTGGTGATCTGGCCGAAGAACGGGTTGCTGAGCAACTGGAGCAGATATTTAGTTTCAGGCACCGACAGCCTTCATTAGCCAATAACACTACCGTGGTTAGTGCGGTAAATCAAACAAAGGAAATTATAGAGGAATTAAATGTCCGCCAGGGTAAGCTCTGCCTCGGTTTTCGAACTGCTATTACCAGGGGAGATAGTGCCTATTATCCCTTGCTGTTTTATAATGGAATCCTGGGCAGTTTTCCCCATTCTAAACTATTTCAGAACGTTCGCGAAAAAGAGGGTCTGGCTTATTATGCCGATTCATATCTGGAATCAACCAAAGGCTTATTAATGATTACCTCCGGGATTGATTTCCCTAACTACGAACGGGCCAGAGAAATAATTCTTTTACAGGTTGAACAAATAAAGCAAGGTCAGATTACTGATAATGAATACCAATGGACGAAAAAGGCATTGCTCAACCGCTACCGGAGTGTTGCTGATGCCAATAAAGCCTTATCCAGCCATTATCTGCTGGGCTTAATCAATCATAAAACCGAATCAATTGATCAATTTATGAAAGAACTGGAACAGGTCACGAAAGAAGAGATCATCGAGGTTGCTCAAAAAATTCAACTTGATACGATCTATTTTCTAAAAAAGGAAGAGGGGAAAGATGCTACAGGTAATTAGCAATGCAATACTTCGGGAGCAATTATTGACAGCAAAACTTAATAACGGTTTAACCGTATATATGTTGCCTCGGCCAGGATTTAATAAACAGTATGCCATTTTTGCGACTAATTATGGTTCGATCGATAATTCCTTTATCAATCCCGCTACTGGTCAGGAAGTAAATGTCCCTGACGGGATTGCCCATTTTTTGGAACATAAATTATTTGTCGGGGAAGAGCAAGATGCCTTTTCCCGTTTTGCCCAGCTCGGTGCTTCAGCCAATGCCTATACAAATTACGTCAATACTGCTTACCTATTTAATAGTTCGGAGAAATTTGAAGATTCCCTGGAAAATCTGCTCAATTTTGTCCAGAGTCCGTTTTTTAACGAGGAGAATGTGGAAAAAGAGAAAGGAATCATTGCTCAGGAGATTAGCATGTATGATGATCAACCCAATTATCAAGTATTCTATAATTTACTCCAGGGGCTTTACTATCATCATCCGGTTAAGATCGATATTGCCGGCACCTTAGCGAGTATTGAAAAAATTAATAAAGAACTATTATATCTCTGTTATAACACCTTTTATCATCCCGGTAATATGTTGTTATTCCTGACCGGTGATTTTAATCCGGAACAGCTTCTCCGGACGATCATGGATAATCAGCAGAGTAAAGATTACCCTAAATGGAAGGGAATCAAACGGTTAATCCCGACCGAACCAGCTTCGGTTTATAAAAAAGTGATAAAAGAAGTAATGGATGTCTCTATCCCCCTCTTCCAACTGGGTTTTAAAGAGACCAAGCTGCCGGTTAATCCCCGGGAGCTGGTAAAACAGGAAATAACCTCGGAAATGTTGTTTGAAATATTGGTCGGTAAAGGTTCTAAATTATATCAAACCCTATATGAACAAGGACTACTCGATGATCATTTTCATTACTATTATACCCTGGGTAAAGGATATGGTTATCTGGCGATGGGGGGAGAGAGCAGGAAGCCGGAGGAGTTATACCCAAAATTATTGGCCGGCTTAAAGGATGGAGAGAAATGCTTAAAAGAAGAGGTAGTCCAACGACAGATTAGACAGTTTATTGGTGATTATATCGAAAACTTTAATTCTCTGTCCACATTATCGGCAGAATTTGTCAGTTACTTTTTCCGCGGGATTAATTATCTGGATATCCTGGAGATTATCCGGGGAATAAAGCTAAGTGATTTAAAAGAACGGTTTAAAGAGCTGGTTCGGGAAGAACAGGCAGTGAGCTCGATAATTACCAGTGATTAGTAAAAAAGGGTTGAAATTAATTTAATATATTTATATAATAAAAGTAAAGTTGTGGTGGAAAAAGGCAACTGGAGGTGATCAAACGAGTAGATAGTAGGGACAAGCTTATTTCAGCTATGTTTATTTAAGTAGGTTTTCGACATTAAAAAGAAGGGAGTAATTGAGTAATGCAAAGAGAACGATGGGGGAATAGGGTAGTATTTCTTCTTGCTGCGATTGGCTCTGCTGCTGGTCTGGGTAATGCCTGGCGGTTTCCGTATATCACCTATAAGTATGGGGGAGGGGCTTTTTTAATTCCTTATTTTGTCGCCCTGTTAACAGCCGGTATTCCGCTCCTGATTCTTGAATTTTCTATCGGTCAGAAAAACCAGCTGGGTGCGCCCTCGGCCCTGGGTAAAATTCGCAAAAACTTTCAGGCAATTGGCTGGTGGACTACCTTAACTGCTTTTTTTATTGTCGCTTACTATGTCGGGGTTATGGGTTGGATCTGGAATTATATCTGGGGTTCTTTTACGGTAGCCTGGGGTAGTGATGCTGCCACCTTCTTCACTGAAAAGGTATTACAGGTCAGTGAAGGGCCGGGTACTTTAGGCGGATTCAGTCTGCCGGTATTAATCGGTGTTGTTTTAACCTGGATTGCTATTTATTTTATTTTAAGAAGAGGGACAAAGAGTGTGGGTAAAGTGATCTGGGTAACTGTACTCTTGCCGATAGTTCTTCTGGTTATTTTGCTGTTTAGAGCAGTGACACTTCCCGGTGCGATCGAAGGTATTAATTTTTACCTCCAGCCGGATTTCAGTCAGATTTTCCATTTAGACGTCTGGATCGCCGCCTATTCACAGATATTCTTTACGCTGAGTATTGCCATGGGGATTATGATTGCTTATGCCAGTTACATGCCCAAAGATACTGATATTGTCAATAATGCCTTAATAACCGTATTTGCTAATTCCGGGGTTAGCTTTTTAGCCGGATTTACTGTTTTTGGTATCCTGGGTTATATGGCTAAAACACAGGGGGTACCGATCGCCGAGCTTGCTACTGAAGGCCCCGGATTGGCCTTTATCGCTTATCCCGAGGCAATTAATATGTTACCCGGCGGACCGGTTATTGCCGGATTTTTTGGCGTAATCTTCTTCCTGACCCTTTTAATGCTGGGGATCGACTCAGCATTTTCACTGGTTGAATCCAATATCGCTGCCTTTGCTGATAAATGGCAATTAAATAAACAGAAAACGACAGTGACGGTAATTATTGTTTTATTCCTGGCCAGTCTGTTATTTACGACCAGAGGGGGATTACACTGGCTGGATATCATGGATTATTACCTCAATCACTATGCCCTTTTGTTAGGCGGTTTATTACAATGTCTGGCCATCGGCTGGTTTTATCGACCGGAAAAACTGCGCGAATACTTTAATCCGATTTCCGACTTCCAGGTGGGTCGCTGGTGGAATGTAATGGTAAAATGGGTGATCCCCCTGGTCGTGCTCTTCTTGCTCGGCAATAATTTTTATCGAAATGTCTTTGTTGCCCCTTATGGTGGCTATGAATCTAAATACCTCTGGCTGGGCGGCTGGGGACTGCTGCTCTTAATGGCCGTTTTATCGATTATATTCGCCGCTATCAAGGATAAATCGCTTAATAGTGTCGACAGTAAAAAAGCCAATCTTTAGTTGAGGAGGGAGAAGCGAAAGTGAGTTTATCAGCAATAGTTGTGTTAATTGTGGCCTGTATTGTCTTGTATGGTGGGTTATTTGTGACGGTCAGTAAGGCGGCCAAATCAGCCAAAAAGAAAGAGCGTTAATTTTTATATATCCAGTAAAAAACAAGCCTGGACAAATACGGTTCGGGCTTGTTCTCCTTTATAATATAAATGAGAGTGGGTTGATCGAAGAAAGGTTGACGTGGTAAAAATTCTCAAGGGATATAGGTTAATAAAAAATAATCAGAGTAAGAAGCAGGACGGAGAAGGATATAATAAAAAATGTAGTGTTGTTGTATAGTTCTGGTTGAACGAAAGCAATGCTAGGAGAAAAAGATGGTAAATAATAATACTAGAAAAATAACAGCGCTGATTAAAGAAAAGGCCGGGGAAATCGGCTTTGATCTGGTAGGTATAAGTACCGCCGAACCTTTTTATGCAGCCAGAAAAATATTGCAGGAGAGGAGTTTATCAGAATTCATTGCCAACGATATTGAATTATTAACTACCCCGGACCTTCATCTTGCTGGTGTAAGATCAATAATTGCTTTAGCCCTTTCTTATGCTAGCTCGGCAGTTCAGATGCAGCACCAGGAAGAATGCTATATCTCGCTCTATGCCCGGGGCAAAGATTATCACAAGGTTATGGCTCAAAAAATGGTGCAATTGAGCGAGTTTATTCAAAAAATAAGACCAGGGGCAAAGGTAAAGGCCTATAGTGATACCGGCGCCTTGTTGGATCGAGCAATCGCCCAGCGGGCCGGTCTGGGTTGGATCGGTAAAAATAATAACCTGATTAATCCCACCTATGGTTCCTATCTGTTTTTAGGCGAGATATTAACTGACCTGGAATTAGCAGCAGACCAGGAAATTATCGATCGCTGCGGTGATTGTGAGTTATGCCTGAAGAGTTGCCCGGCCGGGGCTTTAATCGATCAATATCATTTAGAGGCTAAGCATTGTATTAGTTATCTTACCCAGCAAAAAGGTATTTTGCCTGAAGAGGATAGAAAGCTTATTGGGCGGAATCTATGGGGGTGTGATCGCTGTCAGCAGGTGTGTCCTTTTAACCAGGGTGTTCCGGTCGATCGCCATCAACAATTTAAAGCACGGTTAACAGGGGATATCCAAAAGATATTAAGTTTTTTTAAAGGGGGAATTGAGCCGGCCTGGCGTGATTCTGCCCTGTTCTGGCAAGGGCTTAGAATTTTAAAAAGGAATTCAATCATAAATATTGTTAATAGCGGTAATCCTGATTACATCCCGCTTCTCTCCAGAGAAATTAATAATCCTTCACCCCTGATCAGAGCCTATGTTGTCTGGGCCCTGGGTGAACTAGATTATGAACGGAATAAAACAAAACTAAAAGCGCTCTATCAAAAGGAGCGGGAAGGGATCGTTCGGGCTGAGCTAGCAAAAATATTTGCCGGCAAAAATAAGGAGCGGAGTGATGATAATGATTAAGGTTAAAGTAGCGGGACGAGTATATCATGTCAAAGCGGGGATGACGATTAGCGAAATCCTTCAACAAGTTGATTTTACAGCTGAACCGGACATCGTTGTTGCCGGGGTTATTAATAATGTTTTATATGATCTTGATACCCTGGTTAATGATCATACACAGCTCGATTTTCTTACCATCAAAGACGAAATTGGTAATCGAATTTATCGACGGAGTTTATTTCTCCTGTTAGCTAAAGCGATCTATCAATTATTTCCGGCCAGTAAATTATCGATTGAACACTCACTTAGTAATGGAATTTACTGTGAACTACATAAAGATAAGCCTTTAAATCAACACGACCTTGGCCGGATTGAAAAGAAAATGCGGGATTTTATTAAGGCTGATCATAAAATTAACAGCCATGATTTTAGCCGGGAGCAATTAATCAGTATATTTTCTCAACAAGGTTTTAGTGATAAAGTGCGTTTATTACAGCAACTTGCGATTAAGTATCCGGTTTATGAACTGGATGGGTTTTATGATTATTTCTTTTATAATATGCTTCCCCGTACCGGTCTGCTGGATCGATTTAGGCTACAATATCGGATGCCGGGCTTTATCATCCTTTACCCCCAACGAAATAATCCTTATTCTGTCCCGGACTTTATTGACCAACCAAAATTAGCTAAAATATTCTATGAATATGAAAAATGGGGAGAAATTATTAATGTTGCTGATGTCAGTGAATTAAACCAACTGGTAAACGAGGGCAAATACGGAGATTTGATTAGGATTAGTGAGGCTTTACATGAAAAGAAAATCGCTAAAATTGCTGACCAGATTTCCAATAACCTCAGTGATAATCGAGTAATTTTAATTGCCGGGCCATCTTCTTCGGGAAAAACTACCTTTGCCCAGCGCTTAGCAATCCAACTCCGGGTAAATGGTTTAATCCCGGTCGCTATTTCCACTGATAATTACTTTGTTGATCGAGAACAAACACCCCTTGATCCGGAAGGAAATTATGATTTTGAGGCACTTGAGGCGATTGATTTAGATCTTTTTAACCAACAATTAATCCAGATTATCCAGGGAAGAGAGGTAGAGATGCCGATCTTTGATTTTCAAAAAGGTCGCCGGTCAGCCCGGGGAAAATTATTGAGAATTGCTGAAAATCAGCCGATTATTATTGAAGGGATTCATAGTTTAAATGAACGCTTAACTGAGGTTATCCCCGCTGAACATAAGTATAAAATATATATTAGTGCTTTGACCCAACTAAATCTGGACCGACATAATCGGATTCCCACTACTGACACCCGTATAATTAGGAGAATTGTCCGGGATTATTATTTTCGCAATAATTCTGCCGCCATGACCATTAATTGGTGGCCCAGTGTAAGAAAAGGGGAGGAGCGCAACATCTTTCCCTATCAAGAGAATGCTGATGTAATGTTTAATTCGGCCCTGATCTATGAACTTGCTGTTTTAAAAAACTACTGTCAACCATTACTCCAACAAATAGAAACAAGCGAACGGGGTTTTTATCAAGCCCGAAGACTTTTGCGCATTTTAGATTGCTTTGTTCCAATCAAAGATGAAGCAGATATCCCCCGGACCTCGATTATTAAAGAATTTATCGGGGGGAGTGCTTTTAACTAACCAGCACTCCTCGACTGTTTCAGCTCAAAATAACTGAGGATAAAATCCCGGATTTTGAACCAGGTATCTACCCGGATAATTTTTTCGTTTTCCGACAGGTATTTATTATGGTATTTATTCATTAAAAGGACCGGGATATTTTTTTCCGATATTTGCTCAGCATTATGAGCATTATCCTCAATGAAAAGTTTAATATTCCTTTGAACAGCCCGGGG
>JAKSCG010000218.1 GCA_022360715.1 Halanaerobiales bacterium | reverse complement strand
GATGAGTGCGATTATACTGTGATGTATGATGTCCTGAGAGAGTCCAGGTCCGCAGCAGGAGGAGCTTTCCGCTTATGGAGGTTCGCATGTATTCTTGCGACTACCGAATCCCGCTGCTGGGCTGTTATTCCCAATATGTTCTGTGCCATCTGCGGACTTTCTCCTTCAAGAAGCAGCGTCAAAAACCTGTCAACTTTCTCATAGCTGATCCCCAACTCTTCTTCGTCTGTCTGGCCGGCCCAAAGTCCTGCAGAAGGTGCTTTATCTATTACACCCACGGGTGCCTCGACAAGGTGTGCCATTTCCCTTACTTCAGTCTTGTACAGGTCTCCGATAGGCTCCAGGTCAACACCGCCGTCGCCGTATTTTGTAAAGTAGCCAAGCAGTATCTCCGTTTTGTTGCCTGTTCCCATGACCATCCTTCCCATGATATTGGCATAATAATAGAGTATTGACATGCGTATCCTTGCCTTCAGGTTACCGTTGGCATGGTTGGAAGCCTGTCCACTTTCAGGTATTACTTCCATGAAAGTTGCAAGAGGGCCTGAAATGTCGATGGTCTTGAATTCGATACCAAGGCGCTCTGCAACCTCCGTTGCGTCAAGAACATCTTCCGCAGGGGTGAGATTGAGCTCAGGCATGTGGATTCCCAGCACATTCTCTTTACCCAGGGCTTCAACAGTAAGGTATGCTGTCAAAGCCGAATCAATACCTCCGCTTATTCCTACAACAGCTCCTTTTACTCCTGCTTCCTTTGCTCTTTCCCTGATGAAATCAACAATAATATCCTTGGCTTTACTGATGTCCATGTTACCAGACCTGCTATTTTAGGGACTATCGGCAATTATGCTTAATCTTTTTTGCCCTGGGATATTGACAATTTTATACCCTCGTCGGTTATATCATAAATAATAGGATCCAGTGAAATTTCTGTTCCTCTCATCTTGGGAATATGCATGAAACGCTCCATTTTTCCTGTATATGGATTTTCCTTTACCATCAATTTGATTGTCCCGTATGTGGAGTACTCGGCAATCCTGTGTGTGAGCTCATGGGCCGTTCCATCCATCATCAACAAAGATGTCATTTTTTGTACCGAGAGCAGGTAAGTCAATGTCTCCAGTTTATCCCTGAATGCTCTGAGCTCGGTTCCGATGGAAAAAGTGCCTATGTTGTCAACAACAATTACCTCTACAT
>JAKSCG010000160.1 GCA_022360715.1 Halanaerobiales bacterium | reverse complement strand
GGAACGTAAGATACAGTTTTATGATGGTAACAGCTATGATCCTTATGACCCATATTCAAGTCCGCCTGACGGTTTTATTGACCTGGCCGTGCTGATTGTCGGTGGTGATACGGATAACTCGGTCAGGGAAGTTCAATATGATATAGAGAGGGAGAAATACCATGACTTTTTCAGTAAGTAGTTCAAACTGCCTTATGCTTCGTCTTTCAGAAAACTTACCGAATTTAAGATATCTGATACTAACAGTTTTGCGGACAGGTTCGGCGATTACAATTCGCATGCCAAAGACAGTCTCAATTATGAATCTTTTATATATCATCCTGATATGACCGGCTATGTGGTTGCTAAAAACCAGTATAACAATTTGAGCCCTGCGGATATGGATGTTGAGGATATGTGGTATGATGAGTGGGGTAGCGTCCGGGAAATCTACCGTCCGGTAGAGCCGACAACCGACGAGGCCGGTTTTGATTTTTATAAAGCACCTGCCGAAATATTTACTTATGAACATTACACGGCTGACCCGGCAGATATTTACTATGTTGATCCTAACCAGCCGGGTAACTGGATGAAGGTGACAAAGCACACTACCGCAGGCTGGCTGGGTGTGACAGATTTAGTTAAAAAACCATACTTCTTGCGTTATCAGGGTTATGGCGAAGATGAAGGTTATAAAGATATCTCGGTAACTGACAGTTACGGCAGGGTACAGGGCCAGCGAAGATTAGACAGAAAGGGTAATGTAGTCAGTGAGACAGAGTATCACTATAATTCCATAGAGTCATTAAACGGAACCAAACCTTACAGAATAGATGAATATTTTGACGGTAAGCATAAGATTGTCAAAATGACTTATGATACTAAGGGCAATCTTATCACCAGGAAGGAATATGACAGTACCAAACCACAGGAAGCCAAATATACCGAATACAACTGGCATAGTGTTTATACCCTGCCTGCTGGTCAGACAAGCTGGCAGGTTTACGGTGATGATACTACCATAGTAAAAGATACGGTTGTTTACGGTCAAAGTGATGGTACGGTATCTGCCAATGCTGATGACAATATTTATGCTGTTGAGCAGAATAAACTGCTTTACCTGGTGGATTCCGACCCTAACAACGGTCATTATGCCGTTAACAGTATGACTTATGAACCGGACGGAAGATTGAAAACCAGTACAGATCCGCTAGGCAGGAAACAGGTTATCGAGTATGACCAGTTCGGCTATAAGGATAAGGTATGGGCCGAAAATTCTGCCAGTGAACTGTACCTGGTAAAAAGGTATAAATATGACAATATGGGTCAGCAGATGCTGGAAGTTGATAACCGGGGTATAATGACCTTCTTACATAGAGACGGTCATGGCCGGATATACAGTAAAAAGATATATGATGATATTGTCTATCTGACGGCTGATTTCAGTAATTTGAGCTATAGCGGCTCCGGTTCCGGTGACAGCGGTACGCCTATTGATCCGAATGATTCCAGTTATTCCGGTTCTTATACCAGCCCGGAATATTTCGATATTGCCACTTTAAAAGCCGAATACCGGACCGGCTATGATAATGACGGCCGGGTATCGTGTCAGTGGTTCCAGGATTACACCGGGCAGGAAAGAGAAAGCTATCATTATACCTTCTATAATACCCAGGGCGAGCCTATCAAGAAATACTACGTGGAATGGCTTGGAAAGATTGTTGGCGGTTTTTTTGTGGGTTATAGAGAGTACAGAATTGACCAGTACGGTTACAGTTATTTCGGTAATCTTGACATGACAGTAAAATCCGAAAGAAGCGGTCATTATCTTACCAAGCTGTTTTATGATGAGTTTAACCGGGAAACCGCAAAGGTCTGGTCGAGCTTAGACGATGGTGAAGATGATGAGATATATACCACCAGAATCACAAAACAGGGCTATGACGGTCGAGGTAATGTTACTGAACAATTGAGATACAACGGTTCGGTAAATGGTACGCTGCTGGAATCAACTGTTGTTAGTGACTACGATGTATTC
>JAKSCG010000015.1 GCA_022360715.1 Halanaerobiales bacterium | reverse complement strand
TTAAGAGAAAATGGTTTTACTGAGCCTATATTGATTTTAGGACATACCTTAGAAGAAGATTATTCTAGGGTTTTAGAGTATGGATTGACTCCGATTGTTTATAAATATTCTCAAGCTCTTGAGCTAAACAGAATTGCAGGTGAAGTTAATAAAAAAGCTTTTTTTCATATAAAAATTGATACTGGAATGGGAAGACTAGGCTTTATGCCTAATAGAGAATCCGTAGAAGAGATTAAGAAAATATCCCGGTTGCCAAATATTGAGTTAGAGGGAATATCTACTCATTTAGCAACTGCAGACCAAGTGCACAATGATTTTGTAAAAAAACAATTTGATAAATTTATGTATATACTTTTAGAATTAGAAAAAGAAAAAATTCATATACCCATCAAGCATGTAAGTAACAGTGCTGCAACCATCAATTTTCCGGAGATGCATTTGGATATGGTGAGGCCGGGGACTTCGTTGTATGGGTTATATCCGGGACCTGAAATGGCTGAAAATCCAACTATAGAGTTGTATCCTGTTATGTCTATTAAGGCTAAATTAGTACATATAAAATCAGTGCCTCAAGGAACACCTATCAGCTATGGCGGTACGTTTGTGACACAAAAATCGTCAGTAATAGGCGTTGTTCCTATGGGGTATGTAGATGGTGTTTTTAGACAACTGGCAAATAAAGGCGAAGTGCTCATTAGAGGAAAAAGATGTCCTATGATAGGCAACATTTGTATGGATCAATTCATGGTGGATTTAACCGGTTTGAAAGAGGTTGAAATAGGAGATGAAGTTGTTTTGGTAGGCGCACAAGGAGAGCATAGAATTACAGCCGATGAAGTTGGTGAGAAGGTCGGAACCATATCTATTGAGGTAGTTACAAGGCTTGGGAAGAGAATGCCTATAGTGTATAATGATTAGAATAGGATTTTATAATGATCTGAAAGGGGTACTGATGAGGCAGGTTATAATGGAAAAAGAGGATATAATATTTTGCTTAACAGAAATAAAGGATTTA
>JAKSCG010000254.1 GCA_022360715.1 Halanaerobiales bacterium | reverse complement strand
GATACCAGGTGTCCGCCGCGGGGGTGACCTGGGTGCGCGATGCGCTGCAGGACATGGAGGTGCCACCCGGATGCGGGGCGAAGTGGAAGTCGCCCGTGTCATAGCGGCGCAGCCGGTGATAGGCATCCTCGTGGGGATACTGGCTGTGGTGTCGGTGTTGGTAACGACACAATTGCTGGGAAAAGCCAACTACCTCGGGGCTTCGACCACATTTGTAAGAACCGCCGGTCTGGCCGAACAGAAGGTCTTTCCCGAACATGTAAGCAAAAATGAATATTTCCAGGCAAGCAAGGTAAAGGTCGACTGGCAGATGATGTTCGTCGTCGGAATTTTATTCGGCTCTTTTGGCGCATCCCTGACTGACAAAAGCTTCAAAAAGGAAGCGGTTCCCCCCATGTGGGATGAAAGATTCGGCAACAGTGCCTTCTTTCGGGCCGTGGGAGCTTTCGGCGGAGGGGTGGTTGCCCTTTTTGGCGCCCGAATGGCCGGGGGATGTCCCAGCGGCCACGGATTGAACGGCATGATGCAGCTTTCGGCCAGCGGTCTTCTCGCCTTGGTCTTCTTTCTGGTCGGCGGAATTATTGTTGCCCGCCTTCTTTACGGAGGGAGGGAATATCCATGGATCTGACATTAGGCCTTTTGACAGGTATTATATTCGGCTTCTTGCTGCAAAAAGCGAGAGTTCTGCGGTTTGAAAAACAGATCGGCCTCCTCCGCCTGGTCGATATGACCATTATCAAATTCATGCTTTCGGCGGTTCTGGTCGGGTCGGTCGGAATATACATGCTGGTCGACCTGGGAATGATTTCACTCTCCATCAAACCCACCATTCTTGGTGCCCAGATTGTCGGTGGCCTTCTGTTCGGCATCGGATGGGCCATTGTCGGATACTGTCCGGGAACGGCGGTCGGCGCACTTGGAGAGGGTCGTTACCATGCCGTCTGGGCAATTCTGGGAATGATCTGCGGCGCGGCTCTTTATGCCGAAGCATATCCCGGCATCAAAGACAACCTGCTGGTATGGGGAGCCAAGGGGAAATTAACGCTTCCCGAAATCCTGCAGGTAGATCACTGGATAGTGATCAGCGCCCTTATCGCACTCAGTATTGTATTCTTCATCTGGTGTGAGAAGAAAAAACTCTGAGAATGGAAAACAGGTGGGCCATCTCTCGCCGGCGCAAGGGACGGCTCCATTCAGG
>JAKSCG010000021.1 GCA_022360715.1 Halanaerobiales bacterium | reverse complement strand
GTGCTTTTACCCGTTTATGGCTGGGGGTTCAGCCGGCCAGTGGTCTGGCGGCAACCGATCAATTAGCCGGCCCGGAACAGTTATTGACTAAGCTTGATCATCAGCTCTGCTTACCAAAACCTTTAATTGATTGGGATTTTTAAAAATAACGATTATTACAGGAGGGAAAAAATGGCTGATCAAAGAGTAGTAAAATTGGCTAAACTATTGGTCAATTATTCATTAAAGATTAAAAAGGGTGACTATTTGCGGATCGCTGGTTCTGATTTAGCTCAACCTTTAATTAGAGAAGTCTACCGGGAAGCAATAAGAAAAGGGGCTTATGTTGATATTGAGACTGAGATTCCGGGTTTAAAGGAGATATTTTTTAAAGAGTCCAGTGACGAGCAATTACAGCATGTTAGTCCATTGCGTAAGTTTGTTGCCGAAAATTATGATGCCCAACTTTCGATTTGGGGTGGTCATAATGAAAGAGCGTTATCAAATATAAAGCCAATAAAGATTCAAAAAAATAGAACAGCACACCGCCACATAAATATGAAGCTTATCGATCGTATTGCCGAGGGAACTCTTCGCTGGTGTGGAACCCAATTTCCCACTCAAGCCAGTGCTCAAGAGGCCAATATGAGCTTGGAAGAATATGAAGATTTTGTTTATCAAGCCGGTCGGTTAGAACAAGATGATCCGATCAGTGAGTGGTTACAAATATCTAAAAAACAGCAAAAAATCTGTGACTATTTAAATAGCAAAAGCAGCTTACACATTATTTCCAAAGATACCGATTTAAAAATGAGTATTCAGGGACGGAAATGGATTAACTGTGATGGACAAGAAAATTTTCCGGACGGTGAAATCTTTACCGGTCCGATCGAAGATTCGGTTGAAGGGAAAATCCGTTTTAGTTATCCCGGAATCTATATGGGAAGAGAGATCGAGGATATTTGCCTGGAGTTTAAAGCCGGCAAGGTAGTCAAAGCTACTGCGAGCAAAGGAGAAGAACTTTTAGTAGCTCTCTTAAATACTGATGAAGGTGCCAAGAGACTTGGCGAGATTGCTATCGGAACTAATTATGGAATACAGCGATTTACTAAAAATATGTTATTTGACGAAAAGATCGGGGGCACTGTCCATGCGGCGATTGGAGCTGCCTTGAAAGAGAGTGGTGGGGAAAATGAGTCGGGGATCCATTGGGATATGTTATGTGATATGAAAAATGGTGGTCGAATCTATGCTGATGAGCAATTGTTCTATCAGGATGGGAAGTTTTTGATTGACTAAAATTAGATTCTGATTGATAAAAAGGGGTGATAAAGCTGAAAACACTAGACTCAATTAACTTACGAAGGAGCATCAGGAAATTCGAGGATAAACCAGTCCCGGGGGAATTAATTGAGAAATTACTGGCGCTGACGGTCAAAGCACCATCGGGTAAAAACATCCAACCATGGAGATTTGTTGTAATCGAAGGCCCAAAGAAACAAGATTTAGTCAACCTTTTAAGAAAAGGAGCAAAAACTTTACAGCAACAGGGAATTAATGTGGGGAGTTGTGAATGGACAGCAGAGTCGATGGAACAAGCCCCGGTGATTATCATGATTTACAATGGGGAAGGTCAACCGGGTGATGATCGTAATGGAATTAATCGTTATCAATGGTCAGTTAATATCCAATCAATTGGAGGGGCGATTCAAACCTTGCTTCTTGCTGCTACTGCACTAGGTTTGGGGACACTCTGGATCTGTGATGTATTTTTTGCCGAAGAGCAGATTTCCGAGCTTTTGGGACGAGGAGATGAAATGGTAGCTGCGGTGGCGGTCGGTTATCCTGCTCAATCCCCGGAGGCCAGACCGAGGAAAGATTGGCGGGAAGTTACCAGCTGGGTTAAGTAAGCTAACTGGAAGCGGGATCAAGCTTGTCGTTCGATACCTCTTCAT
>JAKSCG010000202.1 GCA_022360715.1 Halanaerobiales bacterium | reverse complement strand
GAAAAAGTGGTGTGGAAGAGTTTAGGTGAGCAGGAGGAAGTTGAATGTAGCGGGAGATTAATCGGCGGGAATCTGGATGTGATCTGCAAGTTAATCGGTACCCCCTTTGATTCGGTAAAAAGTTATCTTGAACGCAATCAAACTGACGGATTAATCTGGTATTTTGAGAGTTGTGAAATGAATTCAACTGATATTTATCGGACCTTATGGCAAATGAAGCTGAACGGTTGGTTTAGAAATGCTAAGGGGTTTTTGTATGGAAGGGCCGAAGGATATAGTGATGTAGGTGATTTTACACTGGTTGATGCCTTGGATAATTCATTATCTGATTTAGGTATCCCGGTGATATATGATATTGATCTAGGACATCTGCCGCCACAGTTGACCTTTATCAACGGAGCATATGCAACAATTACTCTCAGCAATGGGAAAGGTCAAGTGAAACAAGAATTTAGCTAAAAATAAGCGAGCAGATTAACAATTGGGCGGAGATAAGATTACCCTGTATTGATGGCAGCTGGATACATTAACTACGGCGAAAGAAAAGATGGGTTTAATCTAACAACTTAGTATGATATAATATTGATTAAATGCTTATCTCTGGTATTTACAGGAAATAAAAATTAACAATCCGGGTAAGATAGGATATAGTAAAACAGGAAAGGATGATCATTTATTGAATTACATGACTAAATACAAAGAATGGTTATTAAATGACTATTTTGATCAAGCGATTACTAATGAGCTCAAAGCAATTGAAGATAATCAGGAGGAGATTGAAGACCGTTTTTACCGGGAACTGAACTTCGGAACCGGGGGGATGAGGGGGATCATCGGAGCAGGCACCAACCGGATGAATCGTTATATGATCCGGAAGGCCACCCAGGGACTGGCCAATTATATTATTAACTATAGTGATGATGGGCGGGCCCGCGGGGTAGTTATCGCCCATGACTCCCGCCATTATTCACCGGAGTTTGCCCTGGAAGCAGCCCTGGTTTTAAACGGCAATGGAATTAAAGCCTATCTGTTTGATGAGCTGCGTCCTACTCCGGAGCTGTCTTTTGCCGTGCGGGAACTGGATGCTATAAGCGGAATAGTAATCACTGCTAGTCATAACCCTCCGGAATATAATGGTTATAAAGTTTACTGTGAAGATGGGGGACAAGTCGTCCCTGAACAGGCCAGAGAAATTATTGCTGAGATTCAGGTAATTGATGATTTTGAGTTGATCAAACGGATGGAAAGGGAAGAGGCGGAACGGCAAGGTTTACTGGTAATGATTGGCGAGCAAATTGACCGGCGCTACATAGAGGAAGTGTTAAAGGTTGTGCCCAATAAAGAGCTGGCCCGGAACAAGGGAGAAAACTTTCCGGTTATTTATACTCCCCTCCACGGAACCGGCAATAAACCGGTCGGTATGGTTTTAAAGCAACTGGGTTTTAAACAATTGGAAGTAGTACCGGAGCAGGCTGAGCCGGATCCCGATTTTTCGACGGTTAAAAGTCCTAATCCTGAAGATATTGCTGCCTTTAAAATGGCTTTAAAAATGGCCGAAAAAAGCAAGCCGGCTTTAATCATTGCGACTGATCCCGATTGTGACCGGATGGGTCTGATGGTTAGCAATAAACAAGGGCAATATATTAATTTAACCGGCAATCAGATTGGGGTACTACTTACCAATTACTTACTGGAGCAGTTGAGGGCGAAAAATAGCTTGCCGGTTAACGGGGTAATTATTAAAACAATTGTCTCGACGGAAATGGTATGTAATATTGCTGGTAGTTATGGGATTGAAGTGCTCGATGTATTAACCGGATTTAAATTTATCGGAGAGAAGATCAAAGATTTTGAAGAAAAGGGCGGAAAAGAGTTTATCTTCGGTTTTGAGGAGAGTAATGGTTATCTGGCCGGAACCTATGCCCGGGATAAAGATGCTGTTGTCGCCGCTGCCCTGGTCGCGGATATGGCCCTCTATTACCAGGAAAGAGAGGACAAGACCATTTATCAGAAATGGCAGGAACTGCTGGAGAGATATGGTTATTATCGCGAAATCCTTGAGTCAATTCAATTAACCGGGAAGAAAGGCCAGGAGAAGATCGAGAAAACGATGAACAGGTTAAGGGAAGAGCGGCCGGAAGAAATCTGTGCTCAAAAAGTTGTTGTTTTTAAGGATTACCTGACAGGTCGTTTGATTGATTATCTTAATGGGCAGGAAAGGGAGATTGATTTACCTGAAGCAAATGTTTTACAATTTAAGCTGGCTGATCAAAGCCTGTTAACCATCCGACCGTCCGGTACAGAGCCTAAATTAAAGATATATTGTGCAGTACGCGGGAATACAGCCGAAAGGGCGGAAGAGAAGATTGAAGGACTAAGAACAGCTATCCTTGACGAAATTAATCAGATCCTGGAAGGTTGTTAGGAACATTAGGAAAGGGGTATTACTGATGAAGGTAAAAAAAGCAGTTATTCCAGCGGCAGGTTTTGGGACCAGGTTTTTGCCGGCTACCAAAGCACAACCGAAGGAAATGTTACCGATAATTGATAAACCAACTATCCAGTATATAATTGAAGAAGCTGTCCAGGCCGGAATTGAAGAGTTTTTAATAATCAATGGAAAGAACAAAAACGTGATCGTTGATCATTTTGATCAATCCCCGGAACTTGAGATTGTATTGGAAAAACAGGGAAAAAAAGGTTTGCTCCAACAGGTCAGGCAGATCGCAGAACTGGCTGACATCCATTTTATCAGGCAGAAAGAGGCGAAAGGACTGGGCCATGCGATCTATTGTGCCAGGTCATTTGTCGGAGATGAACCGTTTGCAGTTTTACTGGGTGATGACCTGATGGTTTCCCGGCAACCAGTGATTGGACAACTAATTCAGTCTTTTTCCTTAAAGGGTGACCCGATTATCGGTGTGCAGCCGGTGGCGGTCGAGGATGTCAGTAAATATGGGGTTATTGATTATAGTTCCAGTACAGCCGGGCTATACCAGGTCAAAGATCTGGTGGAAAAACCGGAGAAGGAAGAAGCTCCATCCGAACTGGCAATTATGGGTCGCTATGTGATCACACCGGATATTTTTCCGATCCTGGCTGCCACCAAACCCGGTAAAGGCAATGAAATCCAGCTAACAGATGCCCTCAGGCAACTGCTAACCAGACGTAATATCTATGCCTGTCATTTTGCCGGAAAGCGATATGATGTCGGTAATAAAATGGGATTTCTCCAGGCCACGGTTGAGATTGCCCTGAAACGGGAAGACCTGGCCGCTGACTTTCGTTCCTATCTTAAAACTTTAATTTAGTTTTTTGACTCTTTTTATCCCTTCCTGAATAATATTATAATGGGGAGGGATGAGATGAAGGTTTTAATTACTGGTGGTAAAGGGCAACTGGGCCAGGCCCTGCTTAGGGTATTATCGTTATCATCGGCTCACCGGCTCTATGCACCGGACCACAGTGTCCTTGATGTCACTAAAATGCCGGAGATAGAGCAGAACATGGAGCAGTTCGAGCCGGATCTTATTATCCATAGTGCCGCCAACACTGATGTTGATTGGTGTGAATTAAACCCGGCCCGGGCCTTTCAGGTTAATACCGGTGGAACTTATAACATGGCCAGGGCGGCCCAAATTTTTGGTTCAGTCTTTGTTTATATTAGTACTAATTTTGTTTTTAATGGCGCTCATACCAGGCCTTACTTGGAAGATGAAAAACCTTTGCCCGTGAACATTTATGGCTTATCCAAACTACTGGGGGAAGAATTAGTAGCGGCTTTATTAAATCGTTATTTTATTATCAGGACCAGTTGGCTTTATGGGGGAAAAAGTAATTTTGTTGAGCAGATCTTAAAAATGCTTCAGGCCGGAAAAAAGCTCTTTGTGGCCGGTGACCAGTTTTCTGCCCCTACCTTTGTCGATGACCTGTCCCGGGCGCTCAGTATCTTGATCCAATCGGAACGGTATGGGATCTATCACCTGACTAATCGAGGATTCTGTAGCCGTTTGGAGTGGGTTCAAGAACTTTTATTATATAGTGATTATAAAGCCGAACTGACCGAAGTAGATTCGGCTTACTTCCCCAATCCGGCCCAGCGACCCCATTTTGCGGTGCTGGGTAATCGACGTTTTAAGGATTATTTTGGGCTGGAACTAAGGGGCTGGCAGGAGGGGTTATCCTTTTATCTCCAGGAATATAGCCCCCTTGGCCGGAAAAGAGAAGGAGGGCGATAAAATAACTGGCGTAAATACCTCCCAAATACCTATGGTTAAAGAGTGTTGATTGATTGCATTAATTAGTCAAATATGGTATATTATTAAAAACGAATAACCATTTTTATATTATTCCGATAACTTTTACAGGTAAGCACTTAAGAAGAGGAAATGGGGTGTTAACAGGGTAATTAAAGATTTATGTTGGCTTTAAAAGGTTTGTCCCTGCGTAGTTAGCAAAATGAGGAGGGAAAAGAAGAGATGGTTGTTTTTATTGTTATGTTTTATATGGTTTTGATGTTATTAGTAGGCTGGTGGTGTAGTAAACATTATATTAAAAACATGACTGATTTTTTGTTGGCCGGGCGAAGGTTAGGACCGGTACTTTTGGGAGCAGCATTAATGGCTACGCATTTTGGCGGCGGTGCCGTGATGGGTGGAGGAGAGTATGGATTTAAATATGGGTTATCCGGGGCCTGGTACGGTATTTCCTGCGGGATCGGGCTGATATTTCTTTCGCTGGTTACTTCCGGTAAATTTAGGGCTTTAAGTCTCTATACAGTACCTGATTATCTGGAAAAGAGATATGGGGGTAAAACGATTAGAGTTCTGGGATGTTTGTTGTCACTGGTGGCTTTAGTCGGTATATTAGCAGCCCAGGTGATTGCGGCCAAAGGCGTCCTTTCTATTCTCGGTATTACCGGGAACACCGGAGCGATAATTGCCGCCATTGTCTTTATCCTCTATACTGTTGCCGGGGGACTTTGGGCGACAACGATGACAGATTTTGCCCAGATCGTAATAGCCGGAATCGGGGTAGTAGTAGCCTCGATCATCGTGATTGTCAATACGGGTGGCGGAGCAGGCTTGATCAACATCATTGCCGAGAAAGGGGTTACAAGCGGTTACTTTAATTTGGGGGGGATGGGTCTGGAAAGCATTGTCTGGTTATTATTACCAACAGTGATGTATACCTTGATCGGACAAGACTTTTATCAAAGGGTTTTTGCGGCCAAAGATGCCCCGACAGCAAAAAAGGCTTCTTTAATCGGCGGACTTATCTTAATAATTCTCAGCCTCTTCCCGGCAATAATGGGCATGGGTGCACGGGGATTATCCGATCTTACCGAGCCCGGTAAGGCCGTACCCTGGATCTTGACCAACTTGATGCATCCGGTTGTGGGCGGGATCATTCTGGCAGCAATTATTGCCGCTATTATGTCA
The DNA here is from genome assembly GCA_022360715.1 of Halanaerobiales bacterium. Taxonomy (GTDB): domain Bacteria; phylum Bacillota; class Halanaerobiia; order Halanaerobiales; family DTU029; genus JAKSCG01. The sequence continues at coordinate 4,669 of JAKSCG010000202.1, read as the reverse complement.
ACAGCAGATTCTTTACTAACCGCAGCTACTTCTCATTTTGTCAAAGACTTATGGATCGAGACCTTTCATCAAGCTAATTTAGAAGAAAAAGGATTGTTGAAATTTACCCGGGTGTCAACGATCTTAATCGGATTAATCGCCCTGCTTATCTCCCTATCGGTTCCCAGTATAATCGCAGCTTTGATCTATTCCTATACAATGTATACGGCCGGGATCTTTATCCCGGTGATCGGGGGAGTTCTGTGGAAAGCAGCGACAAAAGAAGGGGCGATCGTTTCCGCGATCGTTGGTTCAATCATTGCTTTAGTCGGGATATTAACAAAGATAGACATCCTGGGAGTACCCGACGAAATATTTTCGGCCTTGCTTTCATTAATCGTTTTTGTGCTGGTTTCAGTAGTGACCGGCTCCAAACAAATCGACAATACAGCTAAGATATAAGAACATATAATTTAGATTTAATTTGGAGGTAAACTGTGGGAAAGCGTAGCTTACCTCCAAATTTTACTTTGTTGATAATTGATCTGCAAAAAGGGGTAAGGGTATAAGTGAAATTAAAATTTGTCAAATTGGATCCGAGTGGTAACACTACTGCAATTATTTTAGATCCTTTGCCGCGGGATTTATATCAAAAAATTGCGGCCCAACTGCTCAAGCCGGAGAGCCTTGCCGTCGAGCAGGTTGGTTTTCTGGAAAAAGCAGCAGATGCTAAAACCCGGCTCAAATTACAAATGATGGGGGGAGAGTTTTGCGGTAATGCCGCTCGGGCCTTTGCCACCTGGCTGGTCAAAGAAAACTGGCCGGGGGTATGTCAACTAGCAGGCACTCAGCAGCAAATAGTAGCTGTGCAAACTTCCGGCTATTCCGGTCAACTTAAGGCAATCGTCCAACCAGTGGATTTATCCCTGGAGCAATATCAAACCGAAATAACGATGCCCCTTCCGGAATATATTAAAGAGTACTACCTCGGCCAAAATTATTATTTGGTCGTTGGGTTTGAAGGGATCGTTCATATCATTGCCTGGGATGTAATACCTTCTAACGAGCAGTTTTATTTTATTAAAAATAATATGCCGGAGATAACTGAACCGGCTAATTGCTTCGGGGTAATGTTTTATCAGGCTGCTCAGCAGTTGGTGACTCCCTTAGTCTATGTTAAAAAGGTTAATTCCCTGATTTGGGAAAGTAGTTGTGGCTCCGGTTCAGCGGCAATTGCTGCGGCCCGGGCCTATCGAAATAAAAAAAGTGTTAATTCATTAGTCTTAAAACAGCCGCGGGGAGAGATTACGGTAAGGGCAGACTGGAAGGGGGGAGTGGATAAGATTTATATTTCCGGAAGTGTCTTGATCAAAGCGGAAGGAACGGTCTATGTAAATATTTGAAAAAAAGGGAATTGCTTTAGCATAACTTAGAATAGCTGGGCGGAAAGTCGAAAATTGTCGTTTATCTATTGACATAAAGAGCAAGCAGGAATATAATTAGGATAATCATAATTTACTTAACTAAAGGATATTGAACTATATTTAACGGGAAGCAAACAATACTTAATTTTGGATCTAATAACTAACTAAAGAAAGGGAGATCTGGATGTCAACACGACAAAATGTTATTTTATTTATGCTGTTTTTGGTGTTTTTGCTTGGATTGACCGGACAGACGTTGGCAATTGACATGACGGCAAGGAGTCTTGGAATGGGCGGGGCTTTTACCGGGGTAGCTGATGACCTGTCTACTCTCCTTTATAACCCGGCCGGCCTCAGTCAGAGCAAATGGGGGGGCCTGCGACTTGATGCCGCTTTTATGACTGATGGCTTCGATAAGCTAAAGGATGCCCTGGAGGCTTACGGTAATGTTGGTGCAGACGGTTTTAACGAACAGGCTTTAATTGATCTTATTCCTGATAATCTTGGTCTGGAAGGACAGGTCTTTGGGGCGGTTAATATTAAATCATTGGGGCTAGGTTTTAATAACCGGACTACTACTGATTTTTGTCGGGAAAATAGTACCAGTGCCCAGGTTTCGGCCAAAAATATTAGCGAAGGTATTGTGGGATTCAGTTATCAATTGCTAGCTCCCCCCTTGGAGATTGCTTCATTAGCACTGGGAGCTAATTTAAAGCTGCTCCGTGCTAAGACAATTGATTATGCAATTGATAGTAGCATAGGCCACCTGGTTGAAAAGACAGCCAGTGGCAGTGGTTTTGACCTCGACCTTGGCGTTCTGGCCAAAGTAACCCCGCTCGTCAATGTCGGGGTACAGCTTAAAAACGTACTTAGTAGTGAATATGACCTGGCCGGTAGTACGGTTGTAAAAACACATGATGGGAGCCAATGGAATGTGGCGGCTAATACTGATTTTTCAACAAAGATCAAAAATGAACGGGTGATGAGGGTTGGGGCGGCAGTATTTGTACCGGTGCTTAACCTGACTGTGGCCGCTGATCTGGATAATTTTCCTTTGTTAACTGAAGGGGAGCGGGAACAGGTGCTCCATCTCGGTGTGGAAAAGGATATCCTCTTTAATGGCCTGTCGCTTCGGGCCGGAACCTTTAACCAGGGTAAGGATTCCCGTTATTATACGGTCGGTCTGGGTCTTAATATAACTAAGCTGCATCTCGATCTGGCCCTGGGTAGTGATGGTGGCTTTGACGGAAATCTTAATGGAGCGTTGGCGGCCAGAATAAAATTCTAGTTAAGGGAAAAGGGTTGTCCTGTTAGTGCAAGCACTAGGGGAGAACCCTTTTTTATTTTTTTCGATTTTAAAATCTGTTAAAAAAGGACTTTTTTCGGGGAGCGCGAATAAAATATTTTAGATATATTATCAGATTTTCTTGTTTTTGGATTTATTACAAAAATAATAATTTATTAACAAAGGGGTGTGGAGATGAAGAAATATTTGTATTTATTAGTTGTGATAGCCCTGGTCGGGCTGATCCTGGTCGGATGTTCCAACCCAAAGAGCAAGTTGGGTTTTGGTCCATCCTGGGATGTTGGCCTCAGAATTCCGCTGGTCAATAAGCAAACCACTACCGTTCAGGAGATCTTGGGAGATAATAGCGAGCTGGATTTAAGCGGCGATTTAGTCCGGTTTAAGCAGACTGAAGTATTGGAGGCGGTTGATTTAGGGAGTGCAATAACTAATTTAGATTTTCCGACAACAATTACCCCATTTGATGTCCAGCTATTGCCGATTACGATTGAAAATGTCTTAGCTATTACAAATAATGATATTGTTTTAAATAGTGGTATGACTGGTGGCAGCGCCAATACAAGCATCGGGTTGCCGTTCAATGAGATAAGTTTTACCGATGCCTCGGTTAATCAAATCGAGATTGTAATTACACCTCCGCCAGGGATAGATATTATTTCTTTAACTTTGACTTTACAGGATGGGCTAGTTGATTTAGGTTCTCTGGCATTGGGGGGAGACGTTTTAAGTGGTACAATTGACTTGAGTAATGAAACGATAGGTGATCCAATAACTATTGAAATTGGCAATATACATACCTCCGGTACTGGGTCGGGTAAGATGACGATAGATTTAAATATTGCTCAAGGTGAGGTTTCTTACATCAGCGGATTTAATTTAACATCACCGGCAAGATTGGAAAATACAGTTACGATTACAGACCTGGTAAGTACCGACTTTATGCTGCGGTCAGCTACCTTTGAAAGCGGACAGTTAGGCCTTGCGCTTACCCCGCCGGCTGGCAGTAATCTGTTATTTGCAATTAATCAGCTTAAGGTAGGAGAGGCGGAGGGGAGTTCTTCAACAAATAGTTGTAATATCAATTTAACTGGTCGAACGATTGGTTTTACCGATTCAAATAGTAATGGGGTTTTTGATCTGGAATTAAGTTATCAAATTGATGTATCCGGTACCAATATAACCTATAATGCTGCAGAGTCAATTGAAATTGCCGGCGGGTTTTCTGCTGATACAACTGTTGAAAAGGTTAGCGGGGTCTTTGAACAGGTCTCACTGGCTGATGTAATGGGCTCTTTTACTAACCCGGTCATTGAGAACCTGACTATCCCGGAAGAGATTGATCAAATTGAACTAAATGATTTAATTGTCAGCCTGATCATTGATAATCAGACCGGGGATCCGGAAGATACGGTCGCTCAGGGCTTAAGTGCTAATCTGGGTGAATTAAGATTTGTGCCCAGAGATAATAACGGTAATATCATAGCAGACAGAGTTTTAGTTCTGAAGGATATCGATCTTAACAATAATATGATCAGTCGGGGGGAAAACAGGATCAGTCTGGTTAATAATGATGCTCCCCTTGATTTTATTGACCTGATCAAAGCTAAACCGGCCAGTATTGAGGTAGTATTAGTTGATAGTGATGGAGACCCTGACAATGATATTACCCTGGGGGATAGTAGTAGTGAGGTAGCAGTAAGCAAGACCAGTCTTTTCAACACATCAGTTCAGCTCGATCTGGGTTTTAATCTTACCCTCAAAGATCCGCAGGAAATAAAGGCTGATCCGCAAACAATTGAGCGGCTTGATGCTGATTCTAAAGCAATGATCGATAATGGATTGCAGTCCTGTCGACTGTTTATTGAAAAGTTGGATAATCAATTACCGATTAATGTTGAGCTAATCTTGTATTTAGCCAGTGTCGCTAATGCCGACTTGTTAAGTAAGCAAGAATTAGAGG
>JAKSCG010000017.1 GCA_022360715.1 Halanaerobiales bacterium | reverse complement strand
TAGTGGGAGATGATGAAGAGACAGTTGGTGAGTCTCGATCCCGTACTTCATTAAACTTGCCAGGAAATCAGCAAAGGCTGGTTGAAGAATTATATGCTACGGGTAAACCTGTTGTTGTTGTCCTTATTAATGGACGTGCAATGACGATTAACTGGATAAATAAATATGTCCCTGCAGTTCTTGATGGTTGGTTCCAGGGACAATATGGCGGATCTGCAATTGCCGATGTGTTGGTTGGAAATTACAGTCCGGGCGGAAGGTTGCCAATATCATTTCCAAAAACAGTTGGACAGTTACCCATGAACTTTCCTTCAAAACCAGGAGCGCAAGCTAATCAGCCTCAGGGAGGTGCAAATGGAGCTGGAAACACAAGGGTAAATGGTTTTTTATATCCATTTGGATATGGATTAAGCTATACTACATTTGATTATTCAAACCTGGAAGTAGACAAAACTAATTTAAGTTCAGGTATTGCAGCAAAAGTAAAAGTTCAGGTTAAAAACACCGGTAAAGTGAAGGGCGATGAAGTTGTTCAACTTTATTTTGCAGATATGGTTTCTTCTGTAACCGTTTATGAAAAACAATTACGTGGCTTTGAAAGAATAAGCTTGGAACCAGGACAAACAAAAACCGTAGAATTTGAATTAACGCGAGAAGATTTGTCTCTCTATAATCGTGATATGGACTTTGTTTTAGAACCTGGGGATTTTGAGATTATGATTGGAAGTTCATCTGAAGATATTCGTTTAAAAGAACTTGTGAATATTCAATAAACATGTAATTAATAATTTTAAATGTATAAACCTGAACCAATGAAAACTAAACTAGTATTTGTAGCTTTATTCTTTTCAATATTTGCTTTCTCCTTTGCACAAAAAGTAGTTGAAACAAAATATGTTGTCCCATCTAAAATAGCTGACAAGCTCCATCCCATATCGATTAAAAATTTAAAGCTGGAAGGCGAGATAGGGAGAAGGGTTGATGTAACCATTAACAACAACATCAAGAAGCTGGACCTTGACAAAAACTTTACCGGCCATTTTGAGGTAAAGACCGGCCCTGAGGTAGTCGGTGCATTTGTGGGAATGGGCATGCTGATCGATGCCAGCGTCAGGCTTGCAGCCTATTCAAAAGACCCTGAAATGGTTTCGATCAAGGAACAAATCGTAAAAAAGATCATCGACGAGCAGTTGGAAGATGGTTACATCGGGTTTTATAAACCGGAACGCAGGCTTTGGAACAGTGAGGGGCTTGCCGACAACTGGGACATCCACGAAATGGCCTTTATCATTGACGGCCTGCTTTCGGATTACCAGTTTTTCGGGAACAAGCGTGCACTTAAGGCCGCCATAAAAACCGCTGATTTTATTATCTCCCGCTGGCACGAAATGCCGGATGATTATGATGCAGTGGTTGACATGCATGTTTTAGATACCGGCTTTGACTGGGCAATTATGCGCCTTTACCGGTTTACCGGTGAAGAACGTTTTTTGGACTTTTCTGAAAATGTAAAATCCCTCTATGAATGGGACACCCCAATAACCATTGGAAGGAGGAAAGGGGTCAGCGGCCACATGTTCGCCTACTTTGCGATGTGTGTCGCCCAAATGGAACTTTACCGGTTGACGGGTAATGAAGAATTACTGGACCAAACAAAAAACGCCATTGATTTCTTCTTAAAGGACGATGGGTTAACGATAACAGGCAGTGCAGGTATCCGCGAGATATGGACCAATGACCAGGATGGTGAAGGCCATTTGGGTGAAACCTGTGCAACAGCCTACCAGGTGCGGGTGTACGAGAGCCTGTTAAGGATGACCGGTGAGGCCAAATATGGTGACTTGCTGGAGCGGACAGCCTTTAACGGGTTGTTTGCAGCCCAGTCACCGGAAGGGGACAAATTGCGTTATTATACCCCATTTGAAGGTGAGCGGGAATATTACCAGGTTGAATACATGTGCTGCCCGGGCAATTTCCGCAGGGTCATTTCCGAGCTCCCGGGAATGGTGTATTACACAACCGGTGATAATGGTGTTGCAGTAAACATGTATGCCGCTTCTTCTGCCAAAATCGGGCTGGGAAAAGAAAAAGAAGTTTTGATTAGCCAGGAGACAAAATACCCGACGGATGGCAAGGTTGAGATAACGGTAAGCCCTAAAGGCATATCCAGGTTCCCTGTCTCATTGCGTATCCCTTTATGGGCAGCAAACACGGTTGTAAAAGTCAACGGGGAGGGGTTTGACAAAAAAGCAGAGCCTGGTAC
>JAKSCG010000018.1 GCA_022360715.1 Halanaerobiales bacterium | reverse complement strand
TTTAAACTTTTTTTTTATTGGTGCCGAGGGCGTGCCATTAGCTCATTCCTTACTTTGCTTTCCAAATATACCCCCTCTACTTTAACTATTTAATTTCCTTTGCATTTATGATAAAATCATTTTGTAGGGTTGAAACTCTTTAATTCATTTTATATGGGAGGTATAAAATGGAGGAAATACTTAAAAAGTTACTGGAAGGTCAAGCGGGCATTAATAATAGGTTAGATTCGATGGATCATAAGTTAGATTCGTTGGGAAACAGGATGGATACTGTTGAGAACAGCCTAGATTCAGTGGAAGACAAGTTAGCTACTGTCGACAACAGATTAGATTCAGTGGAAGACAAGTTAGCTACTGTCGACAACAGGTTAGATTCAGTGGAAGACAAGTTAACTACTGTTGAGAAAAGGTTAGAGCCGGTGGAAAGTAAATTAGACTCTGTTGAGAACAGATTTGATTCCGCGGCAAGCAAGTTAGATTCTTTAGGAAGCGGACAAAAAGAGATTTATGGTATGTTGCGCGGATGGGAAGAAAGTAAAAGTTTATTTAAAAATTTAGAAGATAAAGTAGTAACCGGACAAGCGGCCATAAGTGGAGATTTAAAACGGCTGGAAAGACATTTAAAGGATAATGATATAGATATTAAGGTGTTGAAGAGAGCGGTTGCCGGTAATTAGTATACCGCTTTTTTGCCTGAACTTTATGAAACATAAATCAACAGATATCTCTCCTTGGTGTGGATTAACTCCTATTAAGCCATATAATAGGGGTTTTTTATTATGTCAACAAAAATAAAGACAGGTTAGCAAAAATTAAAAAAATTTTAAATATAATAGCGACTGGGAAGTAATTCCAGTAAGCGATATAGCAAGGAATGCACAGGACTATGATGAAGTTGAATGGTGGAAACAAATGAAAAGCAGGGGCTTTAATCGGAAGATTTTGTTATTTTGAAAGAAAAGGGGCTTTTGAAGGCGGCGATTGTCGGTTTATTGACGATCATACACTAGCCGTAGGGTAGGTAACCGGACTACTCATACCGAGGTAGCAGAAGTAATCAAAATTTTAATGAAATTAACGAGGAATTGGCAATAGGGACAAGTGCTGCTTTACCTGAATATTTTCCTGGCTTTTTAAGGGGTAAAGGGATTAATTTTGTTGATTTCCCCGGTAATGAAGTAATCGGAAAATGTTATTTAAATTTAATGTCACTCGGTCATAATCGGGTAATGTCTTTTCAAGGTAATAAAATAAATGAACAATATAAAGTCACTCGGTTTGAAAGTTATTGAAGACTGCAAAATAAATTATATCAGATGATGCTAATATTATTAATAAATAAATAGCAACTATTGACGAAGGGACAAGCGGTCCCAATCTATAAATAGTATAGTATAAACAATCGGTTCATCAAGTAAGAAGGAGGAAATATATGTCGAGAATAGTAATAGCTTTAGGTGGAAATGCACTGGGGAAAACACCACTGGAACAGCAAGCAGCAGTTAAAAATACGACCGGTTCAATCATTGATTTGCTGGAAGAAGGGCATCAGATCGTATTGACCCACGGTAATGGACCACAGATCGGTATGATTAATTTAGCCTTTGAACTTGCTACTGCCAGTAAAGAAAAAACTCCGGCTATGCCCTTTCCTGAATGCGGGGCTATGAGTCAAGGGTATATCGGCTATCATCTGCAAAATGCCTTGGGCAGGGAAATAAGGTCGCGCGGTATTACTAAATCTGTTGCAACAATAGTAACTCAGGTTGTCGTCGATCCAAATGATGTGGCCTTTTCCCGACCAACCAAACCAATCGGAAGTTTTTATAGTGAGAAAGAGGCCGCTAGCTTAAAAGCGGAAAAGGGTTATGAAATGGTGGAAGACGCCGGGCGGGGATATAGAAGAGTGGTTCCCAGTCCACTTCCCGTTGATATAGCTGAAAAAGATATTATTAAAAATCTTGTTGACTGCGGTCAGCTAGTAATCACCTGTGGAGGGGGAGGAATACCCGTCATCCGGGACGGGGATCAATTAAAGGGTATTCCGGCAGTAATCGATAAAGACTTTGCCAGCGAAAAGTTGGCTGAAATGATTGAAGCTGATTTTCTGGTGATCTTGACCGCAGTAGAACGAGTAGCTCTTAATTTTGGCAGTGCCCGGGAAAAATGGCTCGCCCAAATGACCGTTAAAGAGGCTAAAGAGTACTGTGCACAAGGGCATTTTGCTTCCGGGAGTATGTTGCCTAAAGTTAAAGCATCACTGCAGTTTGTTGCGAGTGGAAAAAATAAAAAGTCTTTAATAACTTCGCTGGAAAAGGTGAAAGAGGGTTTGAGCGGGAGAACCGGGACTATCATCGTAAAGCATTAAACAAAATATACTTGACATCTTACTTAAAGTATATTAGTATATAAAGGCGAGCTCAGCAAAAAGGTCAATTTTATGGTGGGTGTAGCTCAGTCGGTAAGAGCGCAGGATTGTGGCTCCTGAGGCCGTGGGTTCAATTCCCATCACCCACCCCATATGTTTTGACTTGGACTCAAAATCTTCTATCTGTTGAATAAAATATAATCACTTATTTTCTTCGTTAACCCCCTTGATAAAGCGGGTTTTTTATTATTTTGGGCTAATTTTACTAAAAGAACAAGCAGTAGCAAAAGCTATTTGACAAAAGGTCAGCTAATGCGATATGATAATTTTCAAGGTTACCGGTTAATTAATTTGTTAAGGAGGTGCTTTATGAAAAATAATGTTACAATGCAGGATATTGCCAATCAACTTGGTGTTAGTAAAGTAACTGTGTCCAAGGCACTTAATAATAAAGAAGGAGTAAGTGATCAATTAAAGGCGAAAATTAAGGTAACCGCTAAAGATATGGGTTATCGTTATAATGCCTTAGCGAGGGCCCTTAAAGTCAGCCACTCTTTTAATATCGGGGTTATTATTGCCGAAAGGTTTACCGGTGATCATAAATCTTTCTATACCGGGTTTTATCAACACTTATCCAGGGTATTAGATACCTATGAGTATTCCGGGATATTAAATATATTGAGTGACCAAGCGGAAAAGGGTTTAGCCTTGCCGAGGATATATTTGGAAAGAAAGGTAGATGGTTTTATTATCCTGGGACAAATCAGTAAAAAGTATATTGAGGTATTACAGAATATCGATATCCCGATTATTTTTCTGGATTTTTATGACGACCATGTCGGGATCGATGCCGTTATAACCGATAATTTTTACGGGGCTTATGAACTAACCAATTATTTAATCAGCAATGGGCATCGCGAGATAGCCTATGTAGGTAATCTTCATGCCACCAGCAGTATTCAGGACCGATTTTTAGGTTATTATAAATCGCTGCTGGAGCATCAAATTCCCTTAAATAATGATTATATTATTAATGATCGTGATGAAAACGGTAAGTTTATTGATTTATTTTTACCGGCTCAAATTCCTTCCGCTTTTGTCTGTAACTGTGACCAAATAGCCTATAATTTGATTAATAAATTAAAGACATCCGGTTATAAAGTGCCGGAAGATTGTTCGGTAGTAGGGTTTGATAATGATATTTTTGCTACTATATCCGAACCCCAAATTACTACGGTAGAGGTCAATATCAAAGAAATGGCCAATACAGTTGTCAGGTATATGATTGAAAAGGTGACTGATGGGAATAAAAAATACGGGCGGGTTTTAATCAAAGGGAAGATTATCTATCGCGACTCGGTAAAAACTATCTAAACATGTCGAAGATTAGTCCCGGCTAAAGGAGGTATTGTAATGGAGGGTTTAAACAGACCGAATGTTTTAATGATTTATACTGATCAACAACGCTTTGATAGCTTAAGATGTTATGGAAATAAAATTGCCCGGACACCGCATCTCGATAAATTAGCTCGGGAAGGAGTGCTATTTGAACATCATTATGTCCAAAATCCGGTTTGTATGCCGAGTCGGATGTCGATGTTAACGAGCCAATACCCCGGGCAACTGGGGATTGGAAGCAATGGAATTCCGCTGCCGGAAGGGGAATTGCTTCTGCATCAGGTACTTAAGCCTTATGGCTACCATACTGCCAACATCGGGAAACTACATTTTACCCCACATGTTAGTCGCCAGCATCGTGATCCATATCCCGGATATGGCTTTGATACCCTGATTAATTCAGATGAACCCGGTTGTTATGATGATGCCTATACTAAATGGGTGGAAGGACAGGACAGGGCAATGCTGGCCAAGATTAGAACATCATTACCTCCGGCCGCAGTTAACTATCATCATCCGGCATATAGTAATGTCCCCCGAGAAACACATCAGCCCTATCTTTTTGAGGGAGATGAGAATTTTACCCACAGTGCTTTTGTAACGGCAGAAGTATGTCAGTTTTTAGAACAGCATCAAGGGGAGCGATTCTTTGCCGTGGCCGGATTTTATGCCCCCCATCCCCCCCTTAATCCCCCCCAGAAATTTGTTGATCTCTATGATTTAGAGCAAATCCCCCTTCCCAAAATGGGCTTGCATGATCAACCCCTCCCTTTTTTACAGGATGTAGCGCCAGCGGATTGGAAGAAAGTAATTGCTTATTATTTGGCGTTGGTAAGCCATGTCGATCAATGTGTAGGTAAGATCCTGAATAAGTTGGAGCAATTGGGCCTGGCTGAGCACACCTTAATTATCTTTACATCTGATCACGGTGAATATTTAGGTGATCATGGTCGAATTCAAAAAGGCTGGCCCGGCCATGATGTGATCATCAGGGTTCCCTTAATTATGCGATATCCCGGGAGAATTTCCAGTCGCAAAGTGGTGAGTAACCTGGTTGAAGCGGTAGATATTGCACCTACTATCCTCGATTATTGCGGAATTCAGCAACCCGGCTCTTTTCAAGGGATGAGTTTGCGTGGACTGATTGAAGAGCGGACAACAGAACATAAAGATGTAATTATAACCGATATGTTTAACCCAACCGGATATCGCGGGACAACAATCAGGACAACAAGATATAAATATTATTCCGATACAGAGGGCAATCAAATCCTTTACGACCTGAAGCAAGACCCTGATGAATTTTATAATTTAGTTAATGACCAGCAGTATCAGGATATTTTATCAGAGATGAGATGGCGGATGATTATCAAGCTACAGGAAAGCGGCTATCGAAATCGCAATAAAGCTGCCGAATATTAGCCCCGCTAACTACTCAACTCCTAATAATCTTTTCTCCCTTTTTGTACTCTATTTTAACAATAACAAAGTCCCGGATAAAACAGGTATTTTCTTGACAAAAGACCAGTGATCGGCTATAATTGATTTGTAACCTAACCGATAAAGTTACTTAATAATTTTAAGGGGGTATTGAAAGGAAATGAAAAAGATTTTATCATCAGTTTTAATCCTTATGTTAGTAGTCTTGGGATTGGTAGGGGGAGATAGTAATCAGGTAGCTGCCAGTGAAGTCAATGAAGCAGTTAAAGGTAGGATTACAGTATTAACGAATAGGACAGATATCGTTGATACCGACTTCCAGGAATATAAACGGGAGTTTAACAAAATTTATCCTAATGTAAAAGTAGAATTTGAAGCAATGACCGATTATTCCGGCCAGGTTAAAATTCGGATGAATACTAAAGACTATGGTGATGTCCTGTTAATTCCCAATGATATTCCGGTCCGGGATTTGCCAGACTTCTTTCTGCCACTGGGCACTTATGTTGAATTAAACAAAAAATACTTATTTACCGATGATAAAGCATACAATGGAATTTCTTATGGTATTCCGGTGGCAGTTAATGCCCAGGGTATTCTCTATAATAAAAAGGTATTTCAAGAGGCCGGAATCCAGGAAATACCAAAAACACCGGAAGATTTCCTGACTGCAATGAAAAAAATAAAAGAAAATACCGAGGCCATACCGTATTACACTAATTATGCGGGAGGCTGGCCGATGAACCAATGGGAATCACATCGGACTTCAGTTGCCGGTGATCCTGACTATGTTAACGGCATGATCCATGACGATGAACCGTTTGCAGCCGGTAAACCACATTATATTGTCTATAAGTTATTGTATGACCTGGTAAAAGAAGGCTTAATTGAACGCGACCCGATGACCACCGATTGGGAATCATCGAAACACTGGATCGCTAATGGTAAGGTAGGGGCGATGGTACTGGGGTCATGGTCAATTGTTCAGGCGCAACAAATGGCAGCAAACCCGGCTGATGTTGGCTATATGCCTTTCCCCTATACAAATAAAGACGGAAATGTCTATGCGGCCAGCGGTGGAGATTATAACATAGCAATTAATAAACACACTAAAAATAAAGACGCAGCCCGCGCCTGGATGTATTGGTTTATTAATGAATCCGGTTTTGCAATTGATCAAGGGGGGATACCATCGTTTATTGGTGGCGGATTCCCGACAACCTTATCGGCTTATCAAGAACTCGGTGTTAAATTAATTGGTAATAACCCGGCACCGGACGATGAGCAAGGGATATTGGATGCGATTGATCATGAGAGTGAGATTGGATTCTGGCAACCAGATTATAAGCAACGGATTATTGAAGCCGCCTTAGGTAACAGAAATGAGTCTTTTGACGATATCATGAATGATTTAAACCGAAAATGGGCTAAAGCCCGGGCTAAGATCATGAAAAAATAAGGGATTAAGACAGTATATAAGGTAATTTAATTAAAGGGAAAGGGCTGCTGCGCTTTCCCTTTAATTAAGTAGGATGATTGAATTGCTAACTTTGGTTTCGGAGGTGTATTAATGTTTGGATTTTCTAATCTAACATACCGGCAGCAAAAAAAAATAATTATTTTTTTATTTTTAATTGTACCATTAGTTTTATTATTTACCTTTTCTTTCTTGCCGATGATCAATATGTTTTATTATAGTTTTTTGGAGTGGAACGGATTTAGTAAATATAAAATATTTGTTGGGCTGGAAAACTACATTAAAATTTTTACCTATCCGGAGTATTTTTCCGTTTTTAAGGTCAGCTCATATTATTTTGTGGCATCTTTTGTCCAATTGGGATTAGCATTATATTTTGCGACCATCTTAAATTTTAAGATTATGGGAAAAAATTTTTTTAAAGGTGTCTTATTCTTTCCTTCATTAATGAATGGTGTAGCGATCGGCTTTATATTTCTTTACTTTTTTCGACCGGACGGCACTCTGGATTCCCTGCTGGCCTTCTTAGGGTTAGAACAGTTTACCCAGCTCTGGCTTCAAAATATTAGACTGATTAATGTCTCGTTGGCCGCGACATCGGTCTGGACCTATATGGGCTTTAACTTTATTGTCTTCCTGGGTTCTATTCAATCAATTCCCGGCGAGATCTATGAAGCTGCCGAAATAGATGGAGCTAATCGCTGGCATCAGTTTAGATATATTATCTGGCCGAGTATCAAAAGAATTATCGAATTAAATCTGATTTTAGCAATTAAGGGGGCGATTAATGTCTTTGATATCCCCTATATTATGACCGGGGGAGCAAATGGTAGTAAAACCTTTGTCATTCAAACTGTCGATACTGCTTTTAAACATCAGAAGTTTGGTCTGGCCTCGGCCATGGCAGTTGTCCTCTTGGCATTTGTTATTATCGTAACAATTGCCCAGCGCAAACTCTTTAAAGAAAGGGAGGCGTAAGATGCCAAAAGCCAAATATGTTATTTTTAAGCTATTAAAATATTTAACTTTGTTACTAGGTTCGTTTGCCATCATAATTCCGATCATCGTGGTCTTCTTTGCATCGTTTAAAACATCGGAAGAATATGGTCGCTCCGGGGCTTTAGCCTTGCCGGAGAGTTTCTTAAATCTTGCCAACTACCAAAAAGCATTTGTCGACGGTAATATGTTATTAGGTTTTTTAAATACTTTTATAATATTATTTGTGGCGATTACTGGGGCGATTATAATTGGAACAATGGTTGCTTTTGTTTTAAGCAGGTTTACTTTTAGAACACGCAACCTGATCCTGGGGGCTTTTTTGTTGGCGACTTTGATTCCCGGTATAACTACCCAGGTTGCGACCTTTCAGATTATCAATCGCTTAGGGGTGTATAATACCCGACTGGCTACTATTTTGTTATATTTAGGGACAGATATTATCGCAGTATATATCTTTATGCAATTTATCAATAGCATACCGGTATCTTTAGATGAATCCGCTATGTTGGATGGTGCTTCTTATTTAACAATCTATAGCCGAATTATCTTGCCTTTGCTTAAACCGGCGATCACTACAATTTTAATAATTAAAGGGGTAGGGATCTATAACAATTTTTATTTACCCTTCCTCTACATGCCCAGAAAAGATTTACAGGTTGTATCTACTGCTTTATTTAAGTTTAAGGGACCTTATGGTTCGCAGTGGGGAGTAATCTGTGCCGGGATTATTATTGCAATAATACCGACATTGATCTTGTTTTTAGCTTTACAAAAATATGTCTATAATGGTTTTACTCAGGGATCAGTTGATTAGAATCAGAGATAAATATTCGAAAAAGGAGATAATATAATGGAAAAAATTAGAATTATAGCTGAAAAACTAAGCAATATACCCTGGCAGGATAAACCGGCAGGACTGGCCGGACCGGTATGGCGCTCTTCGGATAACCCAATTATCAAAAGAAATCCGGTGAAAGGTGTTGCCAGGATTTTTAATAGTGCAGTGGCTCCGTTAGCCGATAAATTTGTTGGTGTTTTCCGGGCAGAAACAATTAACGGCCGGCCCCATTTGCATTTAGGTTGGAGTGATGATGGGGTCAACTGGGAAATTGAAGAAGAGAGAATTGCCTTTGTTGATGAAAATAATCAACCATACCAACCGCGGTATGCTTATGACCCCCGTTTAATTAAAATTGATAATACATTTTATATCATCTGGTGTACGGATTTTTTCGGAGCGTCGATCGGACTGGCCAAAACCGATGATTTTAAAAGATTTGTCCGTGTAGAAAATCCTTTTTTACCCTTTAATCGTAACGGGGTATTATTTCCCAGGAAAATTAATGATAAATTTATCATGCTTTCCCGACCAAGTGACCAAGGTCATACCCCTTTTGGCGATATTTTTATCAGTGAGAGTCCGGATTTAAGTTATTGGGGAAACCATAAACAGGTGATGAGTAAAGGTGGCCAGGGCTGGTGGCAGTCCTTAAAGATCGGTGGCGGCCCGGCTCCGATTGAGACAACAGTAGGCTGGTTAATGTTCTATCATGGGGTTACCCAGACCTGTAACGGATATGTTTACAGCATGGGGGGAGTTATCCTGGATCAGGATCAACCATCCAGGGTGAAATACAGGTCGGCTAATTATTTATTAACCCCGGAAGAGTGGTATGAAGAGAGAGGGTTTGTCGGAAATGTTATTTTTCCTTGTGCTACCTTGCATGATGCCGGGACAGGAAAGATCGCGATTTACTATGGGGCAGCAGATACCTATGTCGGGATAGCTTTTACAACTGTTGAAGAGGTTGTAACCTATATTATCGAAACCCATGAAGAAGTCGGCGAAGACCAATTATTGGGCAGGATTTAATTTAAAGTGAGGATAAAACTATGGATTATATTAAGGGTTTTACTTATGGATTCGATAGCAAAAAGGGGGATTTTTTAAAGCCGGCCGCAAAAAAATCCTTACAATTACTAAAAGATAGAACGGCAATTAATACAGTGATTATAGCCTTGGCCGCATTACAGGATACGGCCCAATCGGTGGAGATAGATTATACCGGAGCACATATGGTCAGTGATCATGAATTGATCGCGATGATTAATTATGCCCAATCACTCGGATTACAGGTTATTTTAAAGCCGATGGTTAACGTGAGAAATGGTACCTGGCGGGCCTTTATTAATTTCTTTGAGCATGATGTGCCCTGTGAGCCTAAGTGGTCCGAATGGTTTGCCAGCTATACCCTTTATCAAGCTCACTATGCCCGACTTGCTGAGCTTACGCAGTGTAAGATGTTAATTGTCGGCTGTGAAATGGTGCAGTCTGAACACCGTGAACAAGAATGGCGGAACCTCCTATCTGTGGTCAGGAAGCATTACCGGGGTTTAATTTCCTATAATACCGATAAATACCAGGAAGACCGGATAAACTGGTGGGATGCGGTTGATGTGCTCTCCTCCAGCGGTTATTATCCGATTAATGATTGGGAACAGCAATTGAGCAGAATTGAAAAAGTAGTCACCAAACACAATAAACCCTTCTTTTTTGCCGAAGCAGGCTGCCCAAGTCGAAGCGGTTCAGCGTTGCTGCCTAATAAATGGGACCTGATCGGAGCGGTAAATTTAGACGAGCAGGCCAGTTATTATCAAACTATGTTTGAAAAAACGAAAGATAAAACCTGGATTAAAGGCTTTGGCTTATGGGACTGGTCTACCTTGCTTGATGAGCAAAACCAGGCTCTGGCCAATGGTGGATATAGTGTTTTGGGGAAACCGGCGGAGAAGATCATTAGGGATTTCTATCAGAGCTTTTGATTAATTAAAAGGGGAGGATAATTAATGAAAAGAAAGCCAGGTGTAATTTTAAGTCGGGCCGTAGGATTAGTTATTGTTTTAACCCTTTGTTTTCCATTATATTTATTTGCTGCTGATTCAATGGAGTCAAAAAGATTCGATTTTGAAGATGGTACTAATATGGGCTTTTTCGTTGACGAAGGAGGGGCTTTGACATCTGCGGAGTTAAGCAACAGTGCTCTGCTGAAAAGAGATGGTAACACCGGGGCCCTTGAACTGGCAACAAGTTTTGCCGGTGATCGGGAGTGGCATGAACTAAGAATAGCCGTAGAGCTGGACGAAAGAATCGGGAACTATCAACAGGTCGAATACGAGATCTTTATTCCAGGGCCACTTGATTCTGAAGGGGGCTTCAAAGCCCAGACGATTATTAAAGATGCTAATTGGGGCTGGACAGAGATTGGCGAACTGGAATTTTTTGGGCTAGATGGCGAGACAGTTACAATCAATGGACAGGAGTACCTAAAGATCAGTAAAAAGGACCAAATTGACCAGGGAGAAAAACCGAATAAACAATTATTAATCCGACTGGCCGGTTATAAGGTCGACTATACCGGTCCGGTTTACGTTGATAATATTATCCTGGAACAGAGTGATGCTCAATTACTGCTCCCGGAGAAAAAAGCTAAAGTACCGGAAAAAGAAGAGGTGCCCGGCCAAGAAAAGGCCGGCGAGGTTACCTGGCAATTGCCGGAAGAAGGCCAACAATTTACTTATCATTTCTCCAAGTCGGTCATGGGTTGGCATAAAGCCTGGGGAGAATCATTTGGCGAAACACCGGTGGAGCATGGAGAATTAAATGGGGAAGGGGTATTAAAGGTTAATGTCGCTTTTGCCGGCACAAACTGGCAGGAAGGTAATATTAGTACCTGGCTGAAAGGCAATCAAAATACCAAATATGATTTAACAAGATATCAAAGTGTCGATTATGAGATATTAATCCCAAAAACCAGAGAATGGGAAGAGGGTTTTGCCCGTGGCGGGGTATTTAAGGTTGCTACCGCTTTAAATGATACTTGGGCCGAATTTGCGACCTGGACGGATTATCAAGCAAGTGATCTGGAATTGGTCATGATTGGAGAGCAGAGTTATTACCGACTCCACTTGAATAATCCCCTCGGTCAGGCCATTAATCGAACCAATAGCGGTAAACTGGTGATTCGCCTTTCGGCCTGGAATATTGACTACCAAGGTCCAATCTTTGTTGACAATATAACCCTGGCCCTTCCGCAAGATTTTACCATTTTCATGGAAAAACCTCAACAATATCAGGTGGTCAAAGGGCTGGTCGAGCTGGAGTTAAATAGCCAGGTTCCGGAAGATATGCAGATCGAAGAGGTGCTTTTTTTAGATCAGTATGGCCAGCGGATAGTACTGCAAGAAGAACAGGGCGTTTATACCGGTAAATGGGATACGACTAATACCAAGGAAGGATTTGTTTCCTATACTGTTCATGGTGTGGGACGGGGGCCGGCAGGAGAAACGGTCAAGGTGGCGCATCAAGGAGAGGTTTTTGTTAAGAATAGTTCGGTTCAGCTGGAGATTCTCTCTCCGGTCTTTGACAGTGTAGTTAAAGGTGACTTAACCCTTTCAGCTCAACTGACGGCTGAGCAGGCAGAAGCGGTTGAACAGGTTGCCTTTCGATTAGCCGGAAAAACATATCAAGGAATTCAAAAAGCCAATGGTACTTATACGGCCAAGCTGGATACAACTGCCCTGGAAGATGGTGTTTATACCGTAATTGTAACAGCCACTACCGCTGAATACGCGACAAGTGAATCAGTAGATTTTGTGATTGAAAATAGCGATATTATGAATTTCTTTGTGGAAACAAGGGGGAGTGAGTTTATTGTCGGGAACAGTCCGTTTTATTTTGCCGGCTGGAATACTTATCACCTGCCTTTTAGATTGGAAGAAAAAATTACCGGTAACCAGAAAGTAGTTATATATACTAAAGCGGGGGAGAAGATCGAGCGCTTGATTAAGGATGGTACGGTTATATCTTTTAAAGACCATGTCGATCGAATCATGTTGGAAGCTAAACGTTTAGGGTTGAGTGTGGTAAGGACCTGGGGTTTTAATAATCGTACCGAAGAAGAGATTGCTTATTACCGGGAAGATGCCGCCGGTAATTGGGTGCCCAATCAAGCCCAATTTGCCAGGATGGATTATGTAGTAGATAGTGCCAGGCGTCATGGGGTCAGGGTTATAATCTGCTTAGAGGACTATTGGGATCACTATGGGGGAATTGTAGCAGCGGCCAGACATTTTGGACTGGAACATACCCTCCAGTGGTTTACCGATGAAGAGGCCCAGCAGCACTATCAGGCTCATATCGCCAGATTCTTTAATCGAATCAATACGGTTAATGGCTTGCTATATAAAGAAGACCCGACGATTTTGGCCTGGGATTTAATGAATGAGCCAAGAATGGACTATAATCATGATACAACCGCCGATAAACATTTAGCTGATTTAACCGGCGAAAAACTGGCCGGCTGGTTAGATCAAATTAGTACTTATGCCAAAAGCCTTGAGCCGCGCCAGTTAATTTTTGTCGGAGCGGAAGGGCACGGTATTTTGCGCCGAGGAGGGTTAAATCAGGCAACTGATAACTATTGGGCCGGTACCCAGGAAGGCTGGGGTATTGATCCGATCGGGATTATGGACCAACCCAATATAGACTTCTTCAGTATTCATCCATATCCGACGGTGGAATGGGCGGACTTTACTTTAAAAGAAGCGATCAATCTGGTCGAAGATTTTGTTGCCCATGCGTTAGAACATAATAAACCGATTGTGATGTCCGAATGGGGAATTAGAAAAACAGCACCATTAAGGGACCCCGCTCAAGATAATCAATTGATTTATCCCGATGAGCAAGGGTATGAGCAATTAAGGGTTAAATGGAATCGAGAATTCCTGAAGGCCTTTAATCAAGCCGGAGGAAATGGAAATAATATCTGGATGCTCCAGAGCAATGCCCAGGAATCGAACTATGGTATTAATGTCTATTATCCTGATATACTGGTTGAGGCTGACCGTAAATTTACGCTGGTATTGCAGGAACAGGCCGAGTACATGAATAATAATACCGGACAGCTCAACCGGGCCCAATTTATTCATCTGTTAATGAGCAGACTAAACCTGGAGTTAAGCTTCAAGGACAAGATTGCTCCTGGTTTTAAGGATGTACAGCCTGATGCCTGGTATTATCACTCAGTAAACCGGGCTGCTCAAGCCGGATTACTCGGTGAGCCGGCAGATGGTTATTATCGACCGGAAGCGGCATTAACCTATGAGCAGTTTATTACCGTCCTGGTCCGGACATATGAACTGCAAAAAGGGCAAATTATCCTGGGAAGCGGAGAAGATGCAGCAAATAAAGGAGAAGTCTTTGCCAAAGCCCGGCAGCTTGGTTTGCTGGCAGGATGGGTCGAAGGATTTGCCGGTCAAGATATAATCAATCGAATAAATGCCGATCAAGGGATGGCCCGATTAGTGGAGTTGCTTAATAAAAAATAAAAAATCTTCCTCTTAATAAAATACAGTAGATCAGTGAAAAGGAGATGTATATTCTTGAAACCCAAAAAATCTATTCTATTCTTGCTTTCGCTTAGTTTTTTCCTGCTGAGCGGCTGGCATCCGGCTGCAAGTAGCCAGGCTCATGTCAAAAGTCGTTTTGAGGCTGAACAGGCCCTGATCCCAAAGGGAAGTAACGTCATCATTAAAAGCGAAAGTGGTACTAGCGGAGAACATGAACAATATGTCAGCTTAGCACGGGAGGTCGGCCAACAACGTAACAGTATACTGGTCTTTAGCAAGGCGTTAAAGGTAACAAAGCCCGGAAACTATAAGATTGCCATTGGTTATAAAACAGTGGAAGGGCATTATAAAAAGCAGTTTGTCAAAGTAATTGAACCGCAAGATGATTATCAGGTCGATACAGAAAACAAACAACTGAAAAACGAGGTTAAAATATTTGAGACGGCGGTAGAGTTTCAGTCCGGGGTATGGACGGAAAAGGAAGTAATTATTCCAATCGACCAGACCGGTATTTTTGACATCGAAATTCAAGGGAGCTGGGCTTTCATGGATATCGACTATCTGGATGTATATTCAGAAGCGGTTATTGTTAATCCCGAGGTCGATTTGCTAAAATATACCTTTTATCAGAAAGCTCCCGAGGATTTGACCTTCAAATATGAAGACCATTATAATGAGTTGCAGCGGGTTTTACTTAATGGCCAGGTTGTCCCCCAGCAGGGAAACTATCAGGTCAATCAGGCGACTAAAGAAATCACCCTTACTCAATCATTCTTCTTAAATAGTAGGATGTCATCAGGGGAGATCACCCTTGATTTTAATCATGGCCAGGACCCTTCTTTTCAATACCGGATCGAAGAAGAACCAGCTCAGCGGGTCTTGTATGAAGCAGAAGAAGCGACGATCCTGGGCGGCTCTAAAATTATAACTGATGCTACTGCTCAGGCGAAATATATCAAGATCGAGAACCGGGGGGGAGTCCGTTTTGATGTAAAAGTCCCGGAAAGTGGTCGTTATGAGCTGTATTTTCGCTACCGTTCCCCTTATAGCCACAAGGTGCAAAATATTATTGTTAAAAATCAACAGGGAGAGTGGAAATACGGTCTTGGTTTCCCGATGACCTTTCAGGAGAAAGGCGTGAGTGGAACTGATATTGGTCGTTGGGAAGAAATTAAGCTGATCGTTGAGCTGGAGGAGGGCTATAATATAATCTCGCTCGAGAAACAGCAGGGCTGGATTGACCTTGATTATCTGCAAATTGGTCCCACCTATAATCATGGGGTTCACCCGGTTTACGAACTGGCGACTATTTCGCCTACTCAGGATATTTTTTATCGGAATCAACCGCGGGACCTTTATATTCACCTGGAGAAAAACGGAAATCAGCTCTCCAGGATTGTGACCGAAGATGGAGTAGGGCTGGAATATACGGTCGAGGATTATCAGGCCAATGAACTGGATAGTGGTTATGCCTTAAATAAGCGGACAATTATCGTGGCCCAGGCAGCCGTTTCCAGATTGCAGCCGGGTCTACATCCGGTAAGAATTGAATTTGACAATGGAAACTATCTGGTATATCAGTTAGAAGTTAAGGAAGAGGAGCAAAAAGCTGAGTTAAAGATTATTCCTTTCTATGTTGACCATGGTAATGCCAGTTTAATTCAATTGCCCAACGGAAAGAATTTGCTGCTTGATTCCGGTAAACCGGAAGAAACAGAAAAAATGGTTTTTCCGTTCTTAAAGGCACAAAACTTAGCGGTTGATTATTATATTGTCACCCACTATCATGATGATCATACCGGGTATAAGGACGATATTATCCGGACCAATCAATTACAGCAAATCGCCAGGACCGAGACCGACGGGGTGGTGAAGGCAGCGCAGGAAGAGCGATATCGGCGCCTGAGCCAGGTTCAATTCCTGGATAATCGGCTCGTCTTGCCCCTGGATCAGATCGAACGCTTTTGGGACCTGGGTGGTGTTAAGATGACAGTGTTAAACAGCAGATATGATCTAGCCGGTCAACTAATTGCCGACCAGTGTGAGAATAATACTTCAATCGCCTTTATGCTTGAATATAAAGGTTTCAAATACAGTCATGGTGCAGATATTTACCAGAAGAGTCAAGTCCGGATTATGGAACTGGTTGAACCCGGTTTTCTACGGGCCGATTACTTTTTTGGTAATCATCATTTTCACGGTTCACTTGATGTCGACTTTATTCGCATGACTGATCCTAAGCTGGTCTTTGTACCGGCTAATGCCGCTGTTTTCGCCCGCGGGGCTTATACAACCCACTATCAGCTCCATGTGGAAGATTATCTGAAAGCTAACGGAGGCAGACTAAGTGATACCATTGTCGGTTGTGAAAGCGGCTCGGTCATTATCCGTGTTAATGGCCAGGATGATTGGACTTACGAAATATATCAAAAAGGCGAGGATTTAAATGCAGCCCGGTTATAAATTGATTTAAGTCAGACTTTTTAAGGTAAAGTTACCTATAAAGTGGGAGCACCCTTAGTTCGGAGAATGAGGGTTTCCCACTTTTTTTCTAAGCTTGTGCCCGCCTTTTCCAAAAAATATTTTATATTAATTAATTTAGTTAATTATCTATTGAAAATGATAGTAATTCGGTATAAAATAAGATTAATACCAATAATCAAAAAATAACCGAAGAATTAATTAAAAAAATTAATTAATATCTGGTGTTTTGGAGGAGAGCAGCTTGAATCAAAAAAAATTAAGCAATAAAAGTATTATTGCCTTTGCGATTGGGGATTTTTATGGAGGAGGGGCTTTCTTTGTTATCGGTGCTTTATTTTTAATATTTTTGACTGATGTCGGTGGCTTGACTCCAACCAGGGCCGGCTTGATTATTTTGATTGGCAAGTTATGGGATGCGGTTACCGACCCCACAATGGGGTATATTTCCGATCATACTAAATCAAAATATGGAAGAAGAAGGGTTTACTTTTTATACGGGATTATCCCGATTATTATTTCCTTTGCCCTCTTATGGGTGAAAATTCAAACCGACTTGGCCTTAGTTAGATTTGCTTATTATTTACTAACTTACTTAATTTTTAATAGTGTTTTTACGATGGTGATGATCCCGTATAATTCTCTGCCGGCAGAAATGACCGATGACTACCGGGAGAGATCAAAACTGGTCGGGACCAGATTGTTATTTTCGCAGATCGGTGTATTAGCCGGAGCCCTACTACCATTAACTATTATTAAATTGTTTGAAAATGAGGCTATTGGCTTTATGGTCATGGGAAGTATATTTGGTGTTTTATACGGTTTGCCCTGGTTCTTTGTTTTTAAGAAAACCTGGGAGAAAAATAGTCAAGTTAAAGCCAGACAGTCCCTAACTCTCAAAACGGAATTATCATTGATCTTAAAGCAATTTTTTTCTACGATGAAGAACAAATCCTTTCGAATTCATACTGTCATGTTTATCTGTGCTTATGTATCTTTAGATATCTTTAATGCCTTACTTCTGTTCTATTTAAGGGATTATCTCGGTAAGGATGCTTATTATCAGGTGATCTTGGGTGTTGTTGTCTTACTAAATATGGTGACCTTGTTTTTTGTTACCAAAGAGTGCAGCCGGATCGGGAATGCCAGAACATATCGGCGACACGTTTTGATCTGGATGATCGGTGTTTTGCTAATCGGTCTAGCTGTACCGAAAACTCCAATAATCATCCTATTTATTATTGCCGGTGTGATTGGAATTGGTTTGAGTGGCGGGGTCATGATTCCGTACAATATGTTAGCTTTTGTGATCGATGTTGATGAATTAATCTCAACGGAGAGAAGAGAAGGAACCTACGCCGGAATGATGACCTTTATCAGAAAAATAGCTCAGGCTATTGCGCTATTTTTAGTCGGAGTCGGCTTGGATCTGGTCGGTTATAAGTCGGGAATAGTTTTAGCTGATGCGACGGTAAATGGGATCAGACTTCTGTTTATGGTAATTCCGATTGTTTTATTAATAGCGGGCTTTATTACTTCCTATCAGTTTAAACTAAATCCGGCCAATCATCAAAAATTAATTAAGGAAATCGATCGATTAAAAGTGGGGGGGAGCAAGGAGGAGGTTGATTGCTTAACCAAAGAAATCTGTGAAGAAATAAGCGGGGTCAATTATAATCAGCTTTGGGAGGTAAAGCAATTATGATCAATTTTAAAGAGGACGGACAGTTTTATATTATTTATTATAAAAATAGAATAATCTTGAAAACAGAACAATCAAAACCGATGATTATGCTGGGTAAAGGCACGGCAACTTACAAGATGAATCGAGGATCATTTAAAATTAAGGAAAAAGCGCTAAAAGATAAGTATTATTATCAAAGTCATCAATTGAATAATAGTGATTATTTATCGGTAAAATTAGTTGGAAGTAATAATTACCGGGCCGAGTTGGAGTTTAAGGTCAAGGAAAATCGACTTCATATCAAAGCAATTACTCCGACTTCAGATTATAATCGTTTATATCTCAAGCTTTGGTCGCAACAGGAAGAAAGGATTTATGGTTGTGGAGAACAGTTTGTTAAATTTAACTTGAAGGGTGAAAAGGTTAAAATATGGGTCTCCGAACATATAACCTTCAGCAGTATTATTGATAAAGCCGTCCGAAAAAAACTGAAGTTGGCCTCAAAGATAAAGAAATTTGAGAAATATGCAACCTACATGGCCCAACCGACTTTTGTAACATCAAATAAGGTCTTTGCTCATTTAGATACTCAAGATTATTCGGCTTTTGATTTTAGTGACCCTGATTATATCGGTATTGAGGTCGGGGGTATCCCGGAGCAACTAATTATTGCGGTGGAAGATGATTATGAAAAACTCCTGGTAAACCTTACTGACCTTTTGGGTCGTCAACCTGAACTGCCGGAGTGGATTTATAACGGTTTAATCTTAGCAGTACAAGGGGGTACCGCTCTCTGTTCAAAAAAAGCAGCAGCAATGAAAAAAGCGGGTTTGAAAATTGCCGGTATCTGGTCCCAGGACTGGTCAGGTCAAAAGGTAACAGCTTTCGGGAAACAGGTCTTTTGGGATTGGAGCTGGGATCAAGAGCTTTATCCCGGCCTGGATCAACAGATTAAAGAATGGGGCAAAGATAATATTGCTTTTTTAGGCTATATTAATCCATTTCTGGCAACTGACGGCAACTTATATCAGGAAGCCAGTGCTCAAGGTTATCTCGTGAAGAATCGAGCGGGAGGAGATTACATCGTTAAAGTAACTACTTTTCCGGCCGCAATGATCGACTTAACAAATCCAGCGGCCTGTCGTTGGATAAAATCGGTGATCAAACAGAATATGATCAAGCTGGGCTTAAAGGGTTGGATGGCTGACTTTGGCGAGTATTTACCGACTGACGCAGTTCTTTACAGTGGTGAAAATGCTGCTCATCTCCATAATCAATGGCCGGTTTTATGGGCAAAGGTTAATCGAGAAGCAATTGATGAAGCAGAGCAAATCGGGGAAATAGTCTTTTTTACCCGGGCCGGATTTACCGGTACATCAAAATACTCTCCTTTGATGTGGAATGGGGACCAACATGTTGATTGGTCCAGGGATTATGGTATTGGTTCAGTAATCAACTCCCAATTATCCTTATCTGTTTGTGGTCTGGGTTTAAGCCATAGTGATATTGGCGGCTATACTACCTGGGGGGCTTTAAAAAGGAATAAGGAACTACTGCTGCGTTGGACGGAAATAGCCGCCTTTTCACCGGTGATGAGATTACACGAAGGTAATCGACCAGAGTCTAATTGGCAATTTGATGATGATCAAGAGACTATCGACCATATTATCAGGTTTACTAATATCTATACACAATTGAAACCATATATCCAGGCGGCGGTAAAAGTTAACTCAGAACAGGGAATACCGGTGATTAAACCGCTTTTCTTTTACTATGAACAGGCCGAGTGTTATGACCTTGATGATTCATATTTATTAGGACGTGATTTATTGGTATCACCAGTGTTAACTGAGGGAAAAAACGAGAAAAGGGTTATTTTACCGGATGATGATTGGGTTCACCTCTGGACCGGTAAAAATTATAATAAAGGGGAGTACACAATTCAGGCCCCAATTGGGCAACCCCCTGTCTTTTATCGGCTTGGTTCAGAATGGCAGGAGCTCTTTGCTTCGATCAAATAAGGACGGAAGATAATCGAATATTAAAAGAGCCTTTAGATATATTTAAACCAGATTCCGGGGAAAGAGGGTTATAGCCATTTAATGAAGTGGCTGTAATCCTTTTTTTATTTGGAGATGTGCAAAAAAGAATGCTGAATATGCGCCCGGAAAATTGCGTCATCTATGCGCTTTTAAAAAGCAATTTTGTTTAACCCAGTTGAAATATTTGAAAAAAAGAGAAAAAATAAAAAAAAACTTGACTTTAAATGAACAAAAAGTTATAATTTTTTTAAGAGTCGTATAAAAAGGAGTTGTCGAATGAAATTAGCTACTAGATTAAATTCATTTTTAAGAACTGAAAAATCTATTCTTGCTGTTTTTAATAACTTAAAAAATATTGATGATTTAAATTATGTGGATTTAAATTATCCGGAGCATTTTAATGATGTTTCAGTTAAAGAGGTTAAGGATTCTTTACAAAAAAATAATCTTAAAGTAAATGGTTTGGCGATGAGATTTAAAAAACCTTTTATAAACGGAAAATTAAGCCGTAAAGATAAAACTGCTGCCCAAGCAATCGACTTATGTAAGAAAGCTATCAATATTACAAAAGAACTAAATGGAACCCAATTAACAATCTGGCTGGGATATGATGGTTTTGATTATTCATTCCAGGTTAATTATGAAGAGGTATGGAAGCAATTGGTTTATTCTTTTCGTAAAATTGCTGATTATGACAAGAATATTATAATAAGTATAGAGTATAAGCCCTATGAGCCGAGGTCTTATTCAATAATACCAGACGTGGGAACTACTTTATTGATGGTTAATGATGTTGATCGAGACAATGTTGGGGTTACATTAGATTATTGTCATATGTTAATGAAAGGTGAAAATCCTGCTTATGGATTAAGTTTAACCAGTTTAAAAAATAAATTATATGGTGTTCATCTTAATGATGGATATGGCATGCAAGATGATGGCCTTATTGTCGGTAGTGTAAGTTTTATTAAAACCTTAGAATTTCTTTATTATATGAAAAAGAATAATTATGACGGAGTAATATATTTTGATACCTTCCCACTAAGAGAAAAAGCTATCGAGGAAAGTAAAATAAATATAAAAATGTTGAAAAAATATTTGAACATAATTGACAGAATAGGGATGGACTATATCCAAGCAATTATCAATAAAAATGATGCAATTGAAGCACAAAAAATTTTTTTGAAAGCGGTAGAATCTGATCGGGGAGTTTAATAGAGATGGAAAAAAAACAAATCACTGTAATTGGTAGTTTAAATTATGATATTTTATTAAAACAAGCTAGATTGCCTGAAAAGGGAGAAACATATACAGTAAATGATGTAACAACTGGTGCCGGAGGAAAAGGAGGAAATCAAGCTGTTCAATGTAGCAAAATGGGCATAGAAACTAATATGATCGGCGCATTAGGAAGAGATTTATTTGGTGATTACATTATAAATCAATTAAAAGATAATGGTTTAAATGTTGAAAATATAAAACGAACTAAGCAAAGTACCGGTTTGGGAATAAATAATATTTTATCAGATGGAACAATTTATGCTAATGTTGTTAAAGGGGCAAACTTTGCTCTTTCAAAAGAAGATATTAATGATATTAAAGATAAATTGGTAAGAAGCAAAATAGTTATTTTACAACTTGAAATACCTACTGAAGTAACAGAATACGCAATTGATTTAGCATCCAAAAATGATTGTTTTATCCTTTTGAATGCAGCTCCGGCTAAACCTATTTCCGCTCAATCATTATCTAAAGTAGATTGTTTAATTGTTAATGAATCTGAAGCTACATACTATTGTAAACAAAAGATAGAAGATATTGAAAGTGCTATCTTTAATCATAAAAAGTTGTTAGCAAAAGTAAAAAAGTTATTAATAATAACTTTAGGTGAAAAAGGCAGTTTAGTTTTCCAAAATTCTGAGATAGTGCATGTTCCGGCTCTAAAGGTTTCTCCTTTAGATACTACTGGAGCCGGAGATACATTTGTCGGAACCTTTGCTGCTAAATTAATTGAAGGAGTTGATTTGATAGAAGCAGTTAAAATTGCTACAATTGCCTCTTCGCTAACTATTTCAAAATATGGAACTCAATCTATTATGCCGGACAAAAAAGAGGTTGAATCTGTATATCAAAGTAATAAAATAACCGAAAAATACTTTTAAATTATTCAAAAAGGAGCCAGAATTATGATCCCTTATGAAAGAAGAAAAAAGATATTATCTCATTTAGAAAAAACTGAATTATTATATATAGATCAATTAAAACAAATCTTAAAAAATGCTTCGGAATCTACCATACGGAGAGATTTAAAAGTACTTGAAGAAGAAGGACATGTTAATC
The DNA here is from genome assembly GCA_022360715.1 of Halanaerobiales bacterium. Lineage (GTDB taxonomy): Bacteria > Bacillota > Halanaerobiia > Halanaerobiales > DTU029 > JAKSCG01. Next base: position 23,006 of record JAKSCG010000018.1, on the reverse strand, counting down.
TTTTAACCGGTGGTGCAGCTCAATTAAAAACATCTTCTTATGAAATGCCGATTGACACAAAAAAACACTTACATTTGGAAGAAAAAAAGAGAATAGCCAAACATGCGGCATCTTTAATTAATGATGGTGAAGTAATCTATATAGACTCCGGTTCAACTCCATTACAAATGATTGAATATATAAAAAATAAAAAAATTGAAGTATTTACCTCGAATACTTTAATTCTTAATAAATTATATAAATGCCAGTTTAATTGTGTCTTAATTGGGGGAGAAGTTTCAGCGAATATAGGGTCTACCGGGGGTCCTATTGCCGATAATTTATTATCAGATATTTTTTTCGACAAAGCCTTCTTAGGTGCCAGTGGTTATACTTTAAAGAGTGGCATCAACACTCCCGATATTAAAGAGGTAAATAAGAAAAGGATTGTTAAAGAAAATTCTACAAAGACATATGTGCTTTTGGACAGTTCAAAGGCATATAAAAAAACCTGCTACAAAGTTTTTGATATTGATGAGTGTATAATTATCACTGATCAAATCAATGAAATCTTAGAGGAAAAAGGTAATTATATCTTAGCAAAATAGATATTGAAAGGAGAAAGCCTATGAAGAAATGAAATTCTGATATAGATCTATATATAATTTTCGGAAAAAGAACAATAATCTTTAAATTGTCTTCTAAAAAAAATTATCAAGAAGGTGGTAGTAAAATGTTATTAAAAAGCAAGGTTATATTAATAACCTGTCTATTGATTTTAGTCTCTACTATGTTATTTGTTGTCGCCGCCCAAAAATATGAAGGTCAGGAAGTAGATTTGCTGTTAATTACTGAACCAGATTCTTATGTAGTTGGTGACCGAGAATTATTAGCTGATTTTAATAAAGAGACCGGCATAAGAGTTAAAACTGAATTTCTTTGGCATGAAAGATTATGGGACAGAATAAGAATTGAAGCGTTAGCTAAAACATCTGGTTTTACTGCTATGAGAATGAGCCCAGGCTTTATAATGGAGTATTATCAAATCGGCGCATTAGAACCTTTAGATGATTATATTAAAATGTTCGGATATGAAAATCAACTTGATGATTGGCCAGAGTCTGTTCAAAAATCACATATGAGTATACCTGGTAGTGATAAAATATGGTCAATACCGATCAATGCTAACACCCCGATTCTAATTTATCAAAAGAAATTGTTTGAATCGGAAAAAGAAAAAGAAGCTTTTAAAGAGGAATATGGATATGAATTAAAACCGCCAGTAAACACTGATCAATTACTAGATATGGCAGAATTTTTTACTCGTCCTTCCGAAAATTTATATGGTTTTCATGAGCTTTTAGCTCCAGTTGCTCATAGTTATGTTGCAGCCCTTGAATATATTTGGAGTTTTGGTGGAGAAGTATTGGATGAAGATAATAAGGTCATATTGAATAGTGAAGAAACAGTAAAAGCGATGGAATATGCAAGTAAATTACATCAATATATACCAAAAGAGGCATTTGCTGCTGATTATGCTGAAGAAGAAAGGTGGATATCTAATAATAATGTTGCAATGGCGAGAGTTTGGGCTGGAAATGCGCGCAGTTATTTAAACCCGAAAGAAAACCCGCGAAATTTCCAAAATTATGGAATGATATTAAAACCAAAAGTCGAGGGAACAGAATTTGAAGCTGGGCAAGGAGTATTAGGTGGAGGCGGAGTTTCTTTATATGCTCATGCACCACAAAAAGAAAAAGAGGCTGCTGCTAAATTCCTGCTTGATTGGCTTTTTGATCAAGATAAACTTGGTGAATATTTAGAAGCCGGTGCTTTTCATCCAAGAAAATCAACTTTTACACATCCTAAAATATTAGAAGACCCCTTAATGAAAGATTTGGGACCTTTATGGTTAGAAGCATTAAATAAGACAGGACATGCAAGACCTTTTGTTCCTGAAGCCTCTCAAATATATGAAGAATTATCTCTGATGTTACATGCGGTAAGTCTAGAAGGAGTTGACCCGGAAAAAGCCGTTGAACAGGCTACCGATAAAATTTATGACATTATGGATAATGCAGGATACTATGATTGAGATTAAGAACAAGGCGGAACTTTAGTAATAGTAAACTTTGATTAAGATAATTAGGTGAAGAGACATAAAATTTAATTATTAGATTGTTTCTTCTCCTAATTATTAAATTAAATTATTAAGCGGGGTAAAGTTAATGGAGTCTGTTAATAAAACAACCAAAGATAAGATATTTAAATGGATCATAACACTACTTCCTTTAGTATTTATTGTAGCCGTTCTTCTAGGTCCATTAATTTGGTCATTCACGAAAAGTTTTACTGACTATAGTATGTATAGACCGGAGCAAAGTAAGTTTATTGGACTTGGTAATTATATTGATATGTTACAAAGCTCCCGTTTTTGGAAAATTTTATCGGTTAGCTTTATCTTTACTGTTGTTACAATTGTTTTACCAAATGTGATTGCTGTTTTTCTTGCCAACCTTATAAATATGAGAGTTATGGGAAAAACAATTAAAGGAAAAACGATTTTAAGAGTATTTTTTCTTATTCCAATGATTATGAGCGAAACGGTAGTTGGGGCATTTACCAGAGTTTTTCTTTGGAGTGGTGATATCGGAATCATAAATTTTCTAATCGAAAAAATGGGGATTAATCCACCCAATTGGTTTATAGATGAAAAACTTGCTTTAGTAGTTCCAATATTAACTTATACTCTAATTTATTTTTCCTTTGGGTTTATAATTTTTGATGCGGGGATAAGAAATATACCTGGATCATTCTATGAAACTGCCCTAGTAGAAGGAGCAACTCCATTAACAAAATTCTTTAAAATAACACTTCCTTGTTTAAAACCCCAATTAGCAATAGTTCTTATCATTACCCTGACACGTTCCTGGAGACAATATGATTTAATATGGATCATGACAAGAGGAGGACCTGGTTTAAGTACTCAAGTATTAAGTCTACGAACATATCTATCATTTATGCGCTATGGTGAATTTGGTTATGCTAGTGCACTTAGTTGGTTTATGATTATATCCCTTGCCTTAATGTCCTTAGGAATATTATTATCTTTACAGCGTGGCTCATTTTCTTATACCATTGAGAAATAGACTTATCAAGACCAAATTGATCTAATTATATAAGCTATGATCAAGATAAAGGAGAAAAATTATGTTTTTAAAGAAAAAGTATTTATTATTATATATAGCAAACATTATATTATTTTTGACATTAATTATTGCCTTAATACCTCTGGTTTGGCTTATTCAATCCTCTTTTAAATCAACTGATGAAATAATGAAAGTTCCTCCATCTTTTATCTTTGAACCGAGTTTAGAAAATTATCGTACAATCCTTGACAATGGCATTGTTGATAATTTAAAAAATACCATTATCATTGCCGGTTTTTCTACCTTAATTTCTTTACTAATAGGTATCCCAGCAGCTTATTCTCTTTCTCGCTTAAAACCTAAAGGATATAAAATAATATCCTTAGTAATATTAGGGTTAAGATTTATACCACTTGTAGCACTTACTTTTCCATTATTTATAATATTTGCTAATTCGGGATTGGTTGATACTGAATTTGGGCTAATTATCGCTTACCAAATAATATGTTTACCCCTTTCTATTTGGTTAACTAAAGGCTTTTTTGATAAAATACCTCCGTCAGTAGAAGAGGCTGCTAGAATAGATGGATGTAGTGATATGCAAATCTTTTGGCATATTAATTTACCTATAGCCAAAGGGCCAATAATTGCGGTGACTCTTCTTGTGCTTATCGCTGCCTGGAATAATTTGTTTATAGCTAATGTTTTGGCTAGAGGAAATGTTAAGCCTTTAACAGTAGGAATGCAACAATTTTTACAGAGCGAATTTGAAGGTGTTCAATATGGAGCGATAAGTGCTTGGGGGACTGTTACTACTATCCCGATAATAACTATTGCCTTAATCTTTAATAAATATCTAATTAAAGCCTTTGCTAATTCTTAATTAAAATTATTTAAAAGGGGGTAAAGATAAAAGCTATAGTATTAAATTTTCGATCAGTCTAAATAATGGAGGTTAAAATTATGTTTGGTATTAATGATCAATTAAAAAAATTAGAAAAAAGGAAGGCAAGAATTAGAGTTGCCGAAGTAGGTGCAGGAGCCGCCGGATTACCATTTGTCGATCAGGTTGAAATGTCTCCCGGAATGCAAATGGATATTGTTGTGGATTTAAATTTAAGCAAGGCCAAAGACGCTCTGCTTAAAGCCGGCGTTGCGGAAAAAGATATTGTAGAGTGCAGTTCATGCCGAGCGGCAGAAAAAGCTATTAACAATAATAAACGGGTGATAGCTGCTGACCATGAAATTGCCTGGAACAATGACTTGATAGATGTTGTTTGTGAAGGGACCGGTTCTCCACGTATCTATGCTGAAGTAGTATTTAACTCTATTCAACACAATAAACATATTGTAACCATGAATGCCGAAGGCGATAATTTTGTAGGTAGTATTTTAAATAGGTTAGCTAAAAATGCTGGCGTTGTATATACAGGAATTTATGGTGATGAGCCGGGTATCATTAAAGCACTTTATGATGAAGTTACCGCACTGGGTTTTAAGGTATTAGCGGCAGGCAGAAGTGGTTATGCCGGAGATAGCCTTAAATGGAATAAAAATACTATAAAAGATTTTAGAAAAGAAATGGGCATGGGGGAAGTTCAATATAATATGGCTATGCTCGCTTCTTTTTGTGACGGCACTAAAACTGCTGAAGAATTGTGCCAACTTTCTAATTCGATCGGTTTGCCACCAGATGTAAGAGGTATGCATGGTCCTGATATTCCCCTTGATGAACTCACTTTTAAACTTCCGCAAGTTCTTGATTTAAAAGAAAAGGGTGGTATTTTAAATAGAACAGGAGTTGTTGAAAGAGTTCTTCATACCGAACAAGGAGATGATAATACAGTAATATGCTTTGTTATTGTTAAAGGAAAAAACAAATGGCATGATGTCTTTATGTCAAGATATGGACTAACTAAAGAGCAAGTGCAAGCTAAAGGAGATAATACTAATATTATCTTTTATTTACCTTACCATTATGTAACTGCTCAAGCACCAATATCTGTGGCATATGCTGCAATTCATAATCAGGCTACTATTGCTCCTTTAAATGATGTAAGAACATCAGATGTAATAACATTAGCGAAGAAGGATTTAACTCCCGGGGAAGAAATTGATGAGATTGGTGGAGTATGTACAGCCGGGAGGATCGAAAAAGCCGTCATTGTAAAAGAGGAAAATCTGCTTCCTTTTGCCCTGGCCCAAGGAGCTATATTGAAAAAAGAAGTTTCAAAAGGAACTTACCTGACTTTTGATGATGTGGAGTTAAAAAAAGAGGATAATCTTCTCTTTACTTTAAGACAACTTCAAGACAAAATGTTTTCAGTTAAATAACCAGTTAAATAAATAGAGTAACAGCAGCCTTTCGTCTAAAAAGTGAAGCCCCCAAGTTTAAAACTTGGGGGCTAGATGAGTTTCAAAAAATATTTAAGTAGTTATCTGCTGGGATAGGAGGGTGAATAAGAAAGCTGTTGAGCGAGCTGGCTAAATCTAGGCAGGCTATAAGTATAAAAGTTTTGATAGGCGCTACAAAAATAATTGGTCATCGCGGCAGCTTCTTTGTGTCTCCTACACCCGCTTCGACATACTTGATAAAAATTACATTGCCGGCATGATTCCGGTAAAACCCGGGAAGTTGCTCTGAATTGTTCTGCTTTTGCCGAAGAAATCATTGTTTTAAAATCGGACTGATTAATATTGCCTAATTTCCATTGATCCAGTACATAGAAATCACAGGGATAGACTGAACCGTCGGACTCAATAGTAGGGATAATCGAACAATACCCAATCTGGTCGCAACTTTCTGCCGGATATCCTAATAGCAGGTTGAGGATATTATCGAACATTCTAATACTGATTTTTTTACCCTGCCTAAGGTCACGGTACCATAAGTCAAAAAGTGTTTTTAGAAATTTTTCATAGTCTTGCGCAGTGAGAGAATAAGCATGTGTGCCCTGTGGTTGACCTAATTGATCTAAACAGGGGATAAATTGTAAGAACTTAAAGTTGTGTTTTTTAAAAAAATTATAGACTCTGGTCGCATGCCTGGCTACGCTTTTAGTCACAACAGTTAATATGTTATAAGCTACTGGAGCCTGATTGAACAAGTCAATACTTTTAAGTATTTGGTTGAAAGTACTTTTCATTTGCGGATTAAGTCTGTTTAAATCATGAATATCCTTTGGTCCGTCTAAAGAGATCCCAATTAAAAAATGATTTTCCTTAAAAAACCTGGTCCACTCTTGATCAATTAATAAGCCGTTTGTTTGCAGAGCCAGTTGCACCGGAATCTGTTTTTGATTATATTGGTTAATAAAGCTGGCAAATTTACGGAAGAAGGGTAATCCCCTTAAGGTGGGCTCACCACCTTGAAAGGCAAAGTAAATAGTCTTGGCCTTGGTGGCAAAAGCCTTTTGTACGATTATTTTTAAAGTTTGCTCACTCATCATCCCGTAATTTATAATGTCGCGCTTATTAGCAAGGTCATGATAGAAACAATACTTACACCGCAGGTTACAGTTGCCTGATGCGGGCTTAATCATGATACTTAATGCATTCATTTTTTTCTCCCCAATAGCAAGCCTTTTCTTTGAAATTATCTATTATTATAACATGGGGGATAAAGCTTGGCAAGAATTATATAGGAAACTGGTAATTACCGGTATATATCTTGTCTTTGGAAGCAAAAACAGAGAAAAGTCCTCAATGACTAAACAACACTTAAAAATCTAAAATATAAAAAAACTTAAAAAATGTTGACTTTATAAAATATTTAATGTATTATATAAGTAATCGGTAATAACCGGTATATATGATTTATTATGATAAAAGGTTTGATTTTACTTAATAAGTGTATATATATCAATTAAATAATCTAATAAGTTGGTAAAAGCTTTTGATTTTATATAAAGACCGGTAATTACCGATAATTTTTAAGTTTTATGATGATTATACTAAAGGAGTTGATATATATGAAGCGAAGACCAAACTTGATATTTGTTTTTGCCGATCAACTTAGATATCAATCATGTGGCTATGCTGGTGACAAAAATGCTCATACGCCCAATATTGATTTATTGGCGGAAGAAGGTATCGATCTTTGTAATGCCATCTCCGGACATCCAGTATGTAGTGCTTATCGCGCTTCTCTGTTTACTGGCAAGTATACTACCAGCACTGGTATGGTTATTAATGAATTAAGAATGAATCCTGATCATAAATGTTTAGCTCATGGATTAGACGAGGGAGGATATGATACTGCATATATCGGTAAATGGCATTTATACGCGAATGAGTATGGAAATCATGATGCCCTTAAAAATTCCTATATTCCCCCAGGAAGAAATAGATTGGGTTTTGATGGATACTGGGCAGCTTATAATTTTCATCATCTTTATTATGATGGGTACTATTATCAAGATAAACCTGAAAAAATAACTCTGGCTGGCTATGAACCTGATGGTCAAACAGACCTCGCTATCGAATATTTACAAAAAGCAAGTAGTGAAGATCAACCATTTGCACTCTTTTTGTCCTATGGTACACCACATGATCCCTGGGTTAAAAAAAATGTGCCTGATCAATTTTATGACCAGTTTAAGGATACTGAATTTCCTATTCCTCCCAACTATTCTTTAAAAAAGGATCCATATGGAGATAGTTGGTCAAATATAGATAAAGATTCGGCTAAAATACAGGAGTGGATGAGAGTATATTATGCGATGACAGCTAATCTTGATTGGAATCTGGGTAGATTATTAGCAACAGTTGACAGACTGGATTTAAATGAAGAATCTATCATAATATTTACATCTGATCATGGTGAGATGTTTGGAGCCCAAGGGAGAATGAAAAAAAATATTTTTTATGAAGAATCAATTCGCATTCCTTTTCTGATAAGATGGCCAGGTAAGATCAAAGCCGGTACCAATTCAGATGTCTGTTTAAATACAGTTGATATAATGCCGACAGTGTTATCCATGCTGGATTTACCAGTTTCTGATCAAGTAGAAGGGATGGACATAAGTCATATTCTATTGGGAGAAGAAGGTCCGGAACCGGAGGTAGCTTTATTACAAAATACAGGTGCCTGTGCGGTCTGGGAGGATGGACATGAGTGGAGAGCAGTTAGAGATAAAAAATTTACTTATGCTGTGTATCGAGTAGATGGTAAAGAACTCTTGTTTGATAACGAAAATGACCCCTATCAAATGAGAAATTTAGCTGAAAATTCATATCATGAGAATAAATTGGAATATTACAGAAACTGCCTAAGGAAAAAGATGGAATTAATTAATGATGATTTTAACAAATCTAGTTACTATAGAGATAATTGGACCAAAGATAGAGTTATTATCAGGTCAGCTACTAAAGATTTTAAAAATAATTTGTAATTAATTTTTTACAAAAAATAAATTGAATAATGGAGAGAAAATGATGGATATCAAAAAAGAACCAGCTAAATCTTATTACAAACAAATAAATAAAAAAATAATTGAAAAGATAGCAGCAGGTATATATCTACCAAATGAACATATTCCTTCTGAGAGGGAATTATGTGATATATATTCGGTAAGTAGGACTACGATAAGGAAAGCGATCGACGAGTTAGTAGCTGATGGCTTATTGATTAGAAAACCGGGTAAAGGTACCTTTGTGACAGAAAAAAAATTAAGTAAAAAACCAAAAACAGGTAATATATTATACATTCGCTGTGTCCATAGTGATATAACAAAATCAACTTCATCAATAAAAAATGATATTTTCTATCCGGAAATCTTAGCAGGTGTTGAAATTGCAGCAACCAGTAATAATTACCATTGTGTCATTAGAACAATTAATGAAAATGATTTTACTAGCGAACAATTAGAAGAGTCGATCGAAAATACTGATGGTATTGTCTGTGCGGAATTGCATAATATATGTTTTTTTAAATATTTGCAAAAATTCTCTATTCCTATTATTTTAGTTTGTCCATCAATTAAGTCGTCTAAAGTCGATATTGTTGAAATAGATAATGACACAGGTGCATATGAAGCGGTTAACCATTTGATTGATCATGGCCATAAAAGAATTGCCTTTATAGGAGGTACCGAAACAAGCCTTCCATCTGAAATAAGAGAAATGGGATATATTAAGGCCTTAAAAAACCATGATATTAATCATACATATATCAGGAAGAGTTATTGGAGGTTAGAGGATGGATATAATATAACTCTTGATTTGCTTAAAGAAAAAATTCCTCCAACTGCTATTTTTGCAGCATCAGACTTATTGGCTATTGGTGCCGTAAATGCTATAAAAGATCAGGGATTAAATGTTCCTGATGATATTTCTGTTATTGGTTTTGATGATATCAGCATGTCCAGTCAGATGAAACCAGCATTGACAACTATGTCAGTACGCAAACTGGAAATCGGTAAAATCGCTGCTCAGCTCTTGTATGAAAAAATTACAAACAAAAGAAAATATTCTTTGAAAACAGTTGTTCCGGCTGAACTGATTGTTAGAGATACAGTAACAAAATTAAAAAAATAGAGTTATTTTCTTAAAATACAAGGCTATGACTGACATAGATTTTCTTTAGGCATATAGTACCGGGGGAGGCAAAGCAATGAATAAAAACATTTTGGTCGAAGTAAAAAACTTAAAAACATATTTTGATACTGATGATGGGCTAGTCAAAGCGGTAGATAATGTGTGTTTTAATGTGAAGAGAGATGAAACTGTTGGATTTGTTGGTGAAAGTGGTTGTGGTAAGAGCATGACTGCACTTTCCATCATGTCATTGCTTCCTCAACCCAGGGGTAAAATTTTTGGAGGAACTATTAACTATAATGCTGATGGCAACGTGATTGATATTACCTCTTTAGATCCCCGTGCAAAGGAAATAAGAAGTATACGAGGTAATGATATCGCTATGATATTTCAAGAGCCAATGACATCATTAAATCCTGTTTATACAGTAGGTGAGCAGATTATGGAGTCGATAAGACTTCATCAAAAAGTTTCCAAAAAAGATGCTAGAGAAAAAGCTATTGAAATGTTAAAACATGTTAGAATTTCAGCTCCAGAAAAAAGGATTGATGAATATCCCCATGAGTTAAGTGGTGGTATGAGGCAGAGGATTATGATTGCAATTGCATTATCCTGTGAACCAAAACTGCTGATAGCTGATGAGCCGACAACTGCCCTGGATGTAACTATAGAAGCTCAGATTCTCAATCTGATGAGAGAATTACAGGATAAGTTTAAAATGTCGATCATGATTATAACTCATGATTTGGGAGTTATTGGTGAAATGACCGACCGGGTGATCGTTATGTATACAGGTAAAATTGTAGAAGAGGCCAGTACTGATGATATTTTTTATAATCCTAAACATCCCTATACACAGGGGCTTTTGAGGTCTATACCAATTCTGGGTCAAAAAAAGAGGCTAATCCCAATAGAAGGCTCAGTGCCTAATTTACTATGTTTACCCGCGGGCTGTTATTTTGCACCTCGTTGTCCTTGTGCCAAAGATATCTGTCGGGTAAAGGAGCCGCCTAATTTTATGATTACTGAGGAACATTATTGCAAATGTTGGCTTTATGATGATGTAGAGGAGGTGACCCATTGAAAGATAATCAAATTATCTTAGAAGTTAAAAATTTAAAAAAGTATTTTCCGATTAAAAAAGGTTTTTTTAAAAGAGTTGTCGGACATGTAAAAGCGGTTGATGGAGTTAGTTTCTCTATTCGTAAGGGTGAAATCTTAGGACTTGTTGGCGAGAGCGGTTGTGGAAAATCAACTAGTGGACGTTCCATTATTAGATTAATAGAGCCGACATCAGGTAGTATAAAATTCAACAAAGACGGTACTATGATAGATTTATTAAAATTAAAGCGCAAGGTATTAAATGAGTTAAGAAGAGATATCCAAATTATATTTCAGGACCCATTTTCTTCGCTGGACTCACGAATGTCCGTAAGAGACATAATAGCTGAACCACTGGATGTGCAAAAAATTGGAACTAAAAAGCAGAGAACTGAAAAAGTCATGGAACTCCTGGAAAAAGTGGGTTTGCAGGGTTATCAGATGAACCGTTATCCCCATGAATTTAGTGGTGGCCAGCGGCAGCGGATTGGAATAGCCCGGGCTTTGGCCTTAAATCCCCAACTTATCGTATGTGATGAGCCTGTATCTGCTTTAGATGTATCTGTACAGGCCCAGGTTTTAAACCTATTGTCAGATTTACAACAGGAATTTGATTTAACCTATCTCTTCATAGTTCATGATTTAAGTGTAGTAGAATACATTAGTGATCGGGTAATGGTAATGTATCTGGGAAAAATTGTTGAAATTGCTGAAACAAATGATATTTATATAAACCCAAAGCACCCATATACAGAAGCATTATTACGGTCAATACCAGTGGCTGATCCACGTTCTTCTCAAATGCGTTTGCCGCTAGAGGGAAAAGTGCCAGACCCTTCTAATCCCCCACAGGGATGCAACTTTCATCCAAGGTGTAAATATGCAACAGAGGAATGTATACTGAATGAGCCACAGCTTATAGAAGCAGATGGCTTTGATAATCATTATGTTTCCTGCCATCGTCAAAACGAATTACATTTAAACGGAATTCAAAGCAGAAAAAGCAATAGCGAGATATTTGTTTAGTTAGATAAGAAATAAAAGGAGGTCTTAATATGCTGGCTTTTATTACCCGTCGATTAATATATATGATGATAACAATAATATTTGTATCTATCTTTGGTTTTATTATTATTAATCTACCACCAGGAACTTACCTTGATGTTAAAATAGCAGAGTTACAGAGTAAGGGTGGCACAACTTCTGTTGAACAAATAGAAGGTTTAAAAAGACGATATGGGCTTGATAAATCCCTTTATGAACAATACTGGATCTGGATTAGTAATTTTGTTAAAGGTGATTTTGGAATGTCTTTCATATATGATGTACCTGTTCGTGAATTAATCGGTCCCCGTCTGGGTTATACTGTGCTAATTTCACTGGGAACAATGTTGTTTACCTGGTTAGTGGCGATACCTATAGGTATTTATTCTGCAACCCATCAATATAAAATTGGTGATAATATTTTTACTTTCATCGGCTTTTTAGGTCTATCTATTCCTAATTTTTTGTTAGCATTAATATTTATGGTTATTGGTGCTGTTTATTTTAACCAACCTATTGGTGGATTGTTTTCTGACGCCTTTGCCGATGCACCGATGAGTTTTGCCAAGTTAATAGATTTGTTCAAGCACCTCTGGATTCCGATCGTAGTTGTGGGGACTGCTGGTACAGCCGGGTTAATTCGAGTTATGAGGGGGAATCTGCTGGATATACTTAATCAACAGTATATTCAAACAGCTCGAGCGAAAGGTCTTAGTGAGTTAGTGGTAATATATAAACATGCCGTAAGGAATGCCCTTCATCCTTTAATCATGACCCTCGGGATGAGCTTGCCCGCTATTATCTCCGGTAGTACGGTTACTGCAATTGTATTAAATTTACCGACAACCGGGCCACTTTATTTCCGGGCCTTAAGATCCCAGGACATGTTTTTAGCCGGCTCATTTTTGATGTTTTTATCGATATTATTAATCATTGGAAATTTAGTAGCAGATATTCTTTTGGCCTGGGTGGACCCCAGAATAAAGTATGAATGAGGTGAGCGGTAGCGATGCAAGAATTAGTTGAAGAAAATAAAATTTATAATGAGGATAAATTTAAGACAGTTACACAATGGCAATTAAAGAAAAGAAAATTTGTTAAAAACCGTCGGGCTATTTTCGGTGGGATTATTATTATGATTTTTTATATAGTAACTGTATTTTTTCCAGGTTTTTTTTCAACTTATGATTATACTGAACAGCATGAAGATTACATGTACACCCCACCTCAAACCTTTCATTTTATTGATGCCGAAGGCAATTTTCATCTTCGACCCTTTGTATATGGTCTGAAAGGGGAATTAGACCCTGATACATTTCAGTGGAAATATGAATATGATAAGGAAAAGATAAATCCAATCTATTTTTTCACCAGAGGGTATAATTATAAAATATTTGGTCTACTGGAAACTAATATACATTTATTTAGCTTAAAAGATCCTGATCAACCGTTTTTTATATTTGGTACAGATCAATTGGGCAGGGATCTGTATTCACGAATTATATTTGGGGGAAGAATATCCCTGACTGTCGGTCTGGTGGGAGTTATCCTTACTATGATTATCGGTTCTGTTTTTGGAACCATATCCGGATATTTCGGCGGAATAATCGATAATCTTATTCAGCGGGTTATCGAATTTTTGATGTCTTTTCCAAGTATACCGTTATGGGCAGCTCTAGCAGCTGCTTTACCGATGGAATGGTCGTCAATTAAAATATTTTTTGCTATATCGATCATTCTTTCTTTAAAAAACTGGACTGGTTTAGCCCGTCAGATCAGGGCTAAGGTGTTATCATATCGAGAAGAGGAGTATACTCTTGCCGCAAAAGCTATTGGCTCCTCTGATGCTCATATTATATTTAAGCATATGCTTCCAAATGCAATTAGTCATATTATTGTGGTTGGAACACTTTCAATTCCCGGCATGATCCTTGCCGAAACATCGCTGAGTTTCCTGGGGCTGGGCATTCAACCTCCCATGACCAGTTGGGGCGTATTGCTACAGAGTGCTCAGCGTGTTGATGTAGTTTTACAGTATCCCTGGCTAATGATTCCCGGATTGTATGTAATTGTAGCAGTTTTAGCCTTTAATTTCTTTGGTGATGGAGCCAGAGATGCAGCAGACCCATTTTCTTCATAAAATCAATACTAATAATATCAGGGAGGTGGTAGATGAGGAAACAAAGGTACTTTTTAGGGGAAAATAACAAAAACAGGAGGATAAATATTACTATGAAAAAGTTTACTTGGTTGCTTGTGGCGGTGGGTTTAATATTTTTGCTTTGGTCAGGAGTTGTTGGTGCGTATAATGAAGCACCGATGTTAAAAGAAAAGGTTGAGCAGGGGATACTACCTCCGGTGGAAAAACGTTTACCGGAAGAACCTTTAGTAATCAAACCATTAAATGAGATCGGTAAATATGGCGGTACCTGGCACAGATTAAGTGATTGGACAGCATGGGGTTATATGAATATGGCGCTGGATGGGGAGAATTTTACCAGGTTTCGCGATGAAGATTTAAAAGTAGTACCCAATTTAATTAAGAACTGGGAAAGCAATAAGGAGATGACATCTTATACCCTATATTTTAGGAAAAATTTAAAGTGGTCTGATGGGGAACTCTGTACTGTTGATGATTTTCTTTTTTACTGGAATGATATGGCACTGAATGAAGAATGTGTTGATTACGGGTTATACGATTACTTTATGGTAGGCGGTAAACCTATGACGGTAAAGAAGATGGATGATTATACCTTGCAGTTGGATTTTGTAGTCCCCAATCCATCATTGATCGATCAACTGGCTATGTGGTCAAACTACACCAGAAATATGTATATTTTTCCAGCGCATTATCTGAAAGAATTCCACCCGAAATATAATTCTGATTACACTAATTACGAGGAGTTTGTAAAAAGAAGCAGGTGGATGACTAATGTTGAGAGGCCTGTTTTAACAGCCTGGATGCCAGTTAAGATCGAAACCGGTAAGCGGGTTATCCTGGAGAGAAATCCTTTTTATTATGCAACAGATACTGCCGGGAATCAACTGCCATATATTGATCGGATCGAAATAGAGTATGTTTCAGACCCTGAAGTATTTAAATTAAAAATAATGCAGGGTGAAGTAGATATGCAGATTAGGCCTTCAGTTTTGGGAATACGAGACATCTCTTTGCTGAAAAGAAATGAAGAAAAATACAACTACAAAACACTGATGTGGAAAAGCGGTAATGGTACCGGCCCGGTTTTTATGCCAAATCGTAATCATCCTGAGCCTGATAAACAGGCCCTGTACAGAAATCCTACATTCCTTAAAGCTATTTCTCATGCCATTGATCGGCCTAAAATAAAGAAAATGGTTTATTATGGTTTTGGATATCCCACTACCGGTACTTACACAAAAAACTCACGGGATTTCGTTGATTATGAAGAAGGCGAAAAATTGTTTGAAGAATGGCGTGATTTAGCTGTTGAATATGACCCTGAAAAAACCGGAAAAATGCTTGATCAAATTAGTGTGGTGGATAAAGATGGTGACGGTTGGCGGGACATGCCTGACGGTGGGGAGTTAACATTAAGGATTGATATAGACTCCGCCAGTGGTGAAGCAGTTATCAATACTATTGAAATAGTCAAGAAATGCTGGGATGATGTTGGTTTAAAAACTGTAATAAATACCATGGACAGATCTAAAATGGGTGTCATTCGTAAAAATGGAACATTTGATATCTACGGTGGTTGGGATCTTGCCGGTCCGATCAATATAATTCAACAGCCCAACTGGCTTGTTCCGATGGTTTGGTACCATTGGGCTCCGCTATATGGTACCTGGTTTCAATTACGAGGTTCATCTGTTATCAATACCGAACTGGAAAAAGAACCTAGAGACCGTACACCCCCACGGGAAAAACCAGAGTCCGGTAGTGCGGTAGATAAATTGCAAAAATTATATCTTGAAGCAAAAGCAACACCTGATGTAGATCGGCAGGCAGAACTGGTAAGGGAAATGATCAGAATTCATCTGGAAGAAGGACCTTTCTTTATTGGAACAGTTGCTGAACCTCCCAGAATCGGAGTTGTCAAAAACAACTTTAAGAATGTGCCTGAAAAACTTACTTCAGGATGGATCCAGGCCTGGACTCTGGGCTATATTGCTACCCTTAATCCAGATACATTCTATATTGATGATCAGAATTAATTTTAAGAAGATCAAATAACAAATAGGGGGATAATTTAAAATTAATCCCCCTCAAATTATTATTTTATGTTCGACAAAAGGAGATTATTATGAGTACTAAAAAGAGAGCAAATATATTATTTTTATTTACCGATATGCAGCGTTATGACTCGCTGGGATGTAATGGTTCTATCTGTAAGACACCGGCCATAGATGAAATTGCTTCCCAGGGTATGAACTTTAAAAAAGCTTATACACCTATCGCCCTCTGCTCACCGGCCAGGGGTTCAGTTATAACCGGACTTTATCCCCATAATCACGGACAGCTGGCTAATTTAGGTAATTTTAATTCGGTGTTTGACCGGCAGATATTAGATAAAAAGGGCTATCCGGAGTTGCTTTCAAAGGCAGGATATAACGTGAGCTATGTAGGTAAATGGCATCTGCCCAAAAACAGTGATACTGATTTTTGGGGTTTTGATAAATGGCCTACTAGTTGGTATAAAGAATTACAGGAAGCAGGTATAGAATGGGACTTTGCCAGGGATGAAGTTCAACGATTAGAATGGGGAGGAGATGCTCCATTCTGTGGACGTTCTAATCTTCCAGCCGATAAAATGCAGGAATACTGGGTTGCCGATCAAGCAATAGAGATGATCAAAGAATATAAAGACTCTGATCAACCTTTTATGATTAATGTTAATTTTTTTGGTCCTCATTTCCCATACTCAATACCTGAACCTTATGACACAATGTATAATCCGGAAGATATTGAGCAATGGGGAAATTTCAAAGAACAATTTATTAATAAACCGCTGGTTCAGCAAAAAGAGATCTTGCGCTGGAATGCAAGTCATTTAACATGGCCTGACTGGCAGAAAGTAATAGCCCATTATTGGGGTTATTGTACTTTTATTGATGATCAGGTTAAAAGGATAACCGACTGTCTGGATGAATGTGATATGGCTGACAATACGGTGATCGTATATACGACAGACCACGGAGATATGCTCGGAAGTCATCGTATTTTTAATAAAGGCATGCAGATGTATGAAGAAACACATCATATCCCTATGGTTATTAGTTGGCCCGGTGTTATTGAACCCGCGAGTATCTGTAATCAATTTGTTAGCCTGGTTGATTTAATGCCGACATTTTTGGAGATAGGCAATGCCGAGATACCAGAGGAGGTTGAAGGTAGGTCGTTGTTACCTTTATTTAAGGGGAAAAAACCTGAAGATTGGCCTGATGATGTTTATGCTGAATTTCACGGATATGAACCAGCCCTGAATAGTATCAGAATGGTCAGAACCGATAAATGGAAATATATATATAATCCCTGTAGTCAAGATGAATTATATGATTTGGAAACTGACCCTGATGAGTTATATAATCTGGCTGATAAAATTGCCTTTAAACACATTAAGAGAAGGATGAAAGCTAGATTACTTAATTGGCTGAGAAAAACTAATGACTCTATTGCCGATGAGAACACTTGGCAAAGCGATTCTTATGATTTATTTATATCCAAAAGAGAAGAATAACATAAACTTGTATAAAGGGGCGTATATTTTTGAAAATTAATAACTATAATAATAAATCTGATGTAAAAAATACAAATAAACTTAAAGCTATCTCCGTAAAAGACATTAAATTTAATGCAGGTTTCTGGGCGGAAAAATTGCAGCTGGTAAAGGATGTTGTCATACCATATCAATGGCAGGCTTTAAATGATCAGGTGCCAGGAGTAGAGCCCAGTCACACTGTAGAGCATTTCCGGATTGCGGCAGGTGAAATTGATCGAGAATATCAAGGCAGAGTATATCAGGACAGCGATCTGGCTAAATGGTTAGAAGCAGCTAGTTATTCGCTGGCTTATAATAAAAATCCTGAATTAGAAGAAATAACTGAAAAACTTATTGAGTTAATTGAAAAGTCCCAGGAAGCAGATGGGTACCTGGACACTTACTATACTGTAGTAGAACCAGAAAAAAAATGGACAAATGTCAGAGACCGTCATGAAATGTACTGTGCGGGACATATGATTGAAGCGGCAGTTGCTCACTATGAGTCGACAGGCAAAAGGAAGTTACTGGATATGGCTTGCAAGTTAGCAGATCATATCGACTCTAAATTTGGTTCTGATAAGGGTAAAGTGCGAGGTTATCCGGGGCATCAGGAGATAGAACTGGCCTTAATAAGGCTCTATCGAGCAACCGGAGATGAAAAGTATTTTAATTTAAGTAAGTTTTTTATTGAGGAACGAGGTCAAAAACCGCATTTTTTCGATCAGGAGGCCCAAAAAAGAGGGGAAAAAGAAAAGAAGCATTATCGCAATATTTTTGATTACCAATACAGTCAGTCACACCTTCCGGTAAGGGAGCAGAAAGTTGCGATCGGTCATGCTGTCAGGGCAATGTATTTTTATGCTGGTTTAACAGATATAGCAATCGAAACAGGTGATAGTGAATTAATCAAAGTTGCTAAAAGACTATGGGAAAATGTAACCGGTCGACAAATGTATATTACCGGTGGAGTCGGGGCTGAAGATAATGGGGAGGCTTTCAGTTTCGATTATGATCTGCCCAATGACAGGGCTTATACTGAGACCTGTGCTGCAATAGGATTGGTTTTTTGGGCTCAGCGAATGCTTCGGCTTGAGTTAGATGGAAAATACGCAGATATTATGGAAAAGGCTCTATATAATGGGGTGATGAGTGGAATATCCCTCGATGGAGAAAAATACTTTTATGTAAATCCATTAGAGGTTTGGCCAGCGGCTACTAAAAAGCGTTATGATTTAAGACATGTTGAATACACCAGGCAGCAGTGGTTTGGTTGTGCTTGCTGCCCTCCCAATATAGCCAGATTAATAGCTTCTATCGGCCAATATGTTTATTTTCATAATAATAAAGAAATTTACCTGAGCCTCTATACAGATAGTGATGCAAAATTTGCGATAAATGATCGGAATGTGTTTATTAAACAAAAAACAAATTATCCGTGGGATGAGAATGTTACTATTATCATTAATACTGAAGAATCGTTAGAATTCTCTCTTGGATTAAGAATACCCGGTTGGTGTAATCAAGCTGGCTTAAAGATAAATGATCAAGAGATTAATTTGTCGGACATTACCGAAAAGGGTTATGCTATAATAAATCGAAAGTGGAATAATGGTGATCAACTTGTTCTACATTTGCCAATGTCGGTGGAAAGAATAAAAAGTCATCCTCAACTCCGTTATAATATAGGTAAAGTTACCATTCAGCGTGGTCCGGTAGTTTACTGTCTGGAAGAGATTGATAATGGAAGTAATTTGTTTGATCTTAAATTACCTTCTAATAATAAATTGATTGCTGAATATGATCAGGAATTACTTGGTGGTATTACTATAATTAGAGGAACTGCTTTAAGAACAGACAAAGAGAGTTGGGACAGTAAATTATATCAATCCGGTCAGGAAAAAATGTTAACAGTACCAATTATGTTAATTCCTTATTACGCCTGGAGCAATCGAGAATCTGGTGAAATGTTGGTCTGGATTAAAGAAAAAGAGCTATAACCATGAGTTCATACATCCTTATTATTTTAAGGATGTTTTTTTATGAAAGCAGTGGAGAATGGGATTGATAAAGGTGAAATGAGGAGAATATATGCAAACGTCATAATTGAAAAATTATGATATAATATAAATAGTGCGTAATTGTGAGCGAAAGTTTTATAAAAATATGCTCAAGAAAGAAGCAAAAACTATGAAAACAGAAAAGGAAAAAATGCTTAGCGGCGAGCTCTACAATGCCTTAGATGAAACATTGGTTAAAGAACGGGAAAAGGCAAGGAAATTAACTAGAATATTTAATGGAACAGTAGAGACAGATTATGAAGAACGGACTAAAATTTTAAAAGAACTTCTGGGGTCAATGGGAGAAAAAATTTATATTGAGTCAAATTTCCGATGTGACTATGGATATAATATCCATGTTGGTGAAAATTTTTATGCTAACTTTGATTGTGTTATATTAGATGTTTGTAAAGTTCAAATCGGCGACAATTGCCTCATGGCACCTGGCGTACATATTTATACTGCAACCCATCCAATTAACCCATATGAGCGGATTGCAGGTCCTGAATATGGAAAGCCCATTGAGATTGGAAACAACGTATGGATTGGCGGAAGAGTAATTATTAATCCAGGAATAAAAATAGGTAATAATGCAGTAATAGCTTCCGGTTCAGTTGTGACAAAGGATATTCCTGATAATGTTATTGTTGGCGGAAATCCGGCAAGAGTCATAAAAGAAGTTGAATTATAAACTTGATTTTTCATGTTTGGCGACTGTTACGGTTATCCATCAAAACCCTGTAAAAGCTGGGCTTATAAAAAAGCACAGATTATAATTCTGGATGTCATAGATGAATTGAGACTACTGCAGGACAGTACTAATATACAGCTCAACTATCAGAAAGGGAGGGGACCAGCCCTCCTATTTTCACTGCTAAAAATCCAGGTAATCTAACCACAGATATTTTTAGAAGGTATGCATTATTCTTCACCCTGGATTTGAAGATATTCCTTAATCATCTCAAGGCTTGCTCCTCCAGTACTAATAATACAATAACTTTTGGCCCAAAACTCCGGCTTGGAATAAAAGTTTTGTAAATATTCACTGTGCTTTTTTCTAATCAAGCGGGAGGTAACGGTTTTTAAGCTGTTTACTAATAAGGATAACTGGACTTGGGGTGGTGTTTCGATTAAAAGGTGGATCTGATCGATTTCTCCATTAAATTCAATCAAGTTGCAACCTTTATCTGCTAATAACCGCTGACATATTTCTTCGAGCTCATTAAGCATCTTTCCTCTGATGCATTTTTTGCGGTATTTGGTCACTACAACTAAATGATACATTAAACTAAATACAGCATGTCTATTTTTCTTTAATTCAACCTTTTCCATATCATAAAACCCCTTTGATCTGTGTTCACCCAAACATATATATGGTACAATTATAGCTGAAAGGAGGTGATTTGTCAATGCAGTTGTCACTATACCCTATTAGTGTTGAAAATAATTAGGTTGTCTAACTCTTTTCTATATGGATGCTCTTTTAGGACTTTTGACTCAAATTTATAATTCCTTTATTGAATTTTATGACTATTCAGTAGTCTCTAGGCGTCTCCGCGACATCCCTGCATAGAGAAAAAAGAAGGAAAATAAGAAAAAATGTCGAAATTAACAATAAAAGGAGTATGTTGAAATAAAATCATTCTTTAGAAAGGGGTAACCTATGTCTATTAAAGTTAAGTTTTTTGGAGCTATAGGTTTAAGCTTTATGATTTTGTTCAGTATATTTTTAATGGTTATGGTAGGAAAAACCAATACGCTAATTAAAGAAAAAGAAAATGAATACAATAATCTATTAAGCAAATCAATCACTCAAGCTATAGATGATGGGATTGAAGGGACAAGGATGGCCATATTAAGCGTGGCTAGAAATAGTGAGGTTGAAAAAGCCTTTGCTACGAGGGATCGAGAAAAACTAATTAGTATGCTAATGTCATCCTATAGAGAGATTGAAGAGAATGTTTCTCAATTTCAATTTCATTTACCCGATTCTACTTCGTTTTTAAGACTCCATAAACCGGAAAAATATGGAGATAGCTTAGAATCATTTAGATTTACAGTTAATGAAGCCAATAGACAAAAGAAAATTGTTTCCGGTATAGAAGAGGGTAGGGCTGGATACGGCTTAAGGGTTGTTGTTCCTATCTCTCATGATAACAAACATATTGGAACCGTTGAATATGGAAGAAATTTTGGAGAACAGTTTTTAACTTCTCTGAAAGAGAAATTTGATGGAGAATATTTTATTTATAGTTTTCAAGATGAAGAAAGTGTTTCCTGGGAAAAAAACAATAAATATGTTGCTGCTACAAGTGAAAATGATCTATGGGGTATTAATGAAAATGTTATTGATAAATTAAAAGAAGGTAATGAGATTTACGAAAAATCTTCCGATGAAAAATTTCAAATTATAATGATTCCTTTTAAAGACTTTAGTGGTAAGGTTAGCGGATTTATCAAGGTTATTCAAAATAGGGAGAAAATTTTACAGGAAATGGGTGTTATGAAAAATCAAATGTACACTTATTCTATAATTGCTGCATTAATTATTTCTTTAATAGTTTTAGGTATAGTGAATTATTTATTAGGAGGAATTAAAGAACTCCTTAAAAAAACGGAGATAATTGCATCTGGTAACCTAACAGAAAGTGTAAAAATCAGATCAAAAGATGAAATAGGACAATTAGCTAATGGCTTTAATAAGATGACCGAGAATCTAAGAAAACTAATTAAAGATGCTGCCAGTACTGTTACCAAAGTAAATAATTCGACAAAATTAATTGTTCAAACAACTGGTGAAATTGGAGTAGTGAGTAATGAAGTGGCTTCAACTACTCAGAATGTAGCATCTGGAGCAACAAATCAAGCACTTGAAGCTGGAGACAGCCTGGAGAAGACCAATGAGTTAGCTGAAAAAATAGACATTATTATGAAACATTCTGAAAATACCATTGACGTTACTAAAAAAATGCAAGAAACAGCCGATTCCGGTATTCAGGCTATTATATGGCTTAAAAATAGATTTGAGGAAAACACAAATGCTACTAAAAGCGTTGGTTTAGGAATACAAGAGCTGACTGAAAAATCTAAGTCAATAGTTAGTATTGTAGACACGATAAATTCTATAGCCGAACAAACTAATCTTTTAGCATTAAATGCGGCCATTGAAGCCGCAAGAGCAGGAAAACATGGCAAGGGATTTGCCGTTGTCGCTGAAGAAGTGAGAAAATTAGCAAAACAGAGTGGCGCTTCGGCTAAAGAGATACAAAGGATAATTGATGAAATTACAAATGTTATAAACGGTACTCAAGATTCAATGGAGGTTGCCAGTAAAATAGTTCAAGAAGCTAATATTTCTTTGGTGAATACGGAAAAATCATTAAATGAAATTAATG
>JAKSCG010000094.1 GCA_022360715.1 Halanaerobiales bacterium | reverse complement strand
TGGGATTAACCTTTTCTACCGCTGCCAAAACCCCTACCTTGGGCTGCTGATAGCCCAGTTTGTGCAGGATTTGAACGGCGTTTTCGATAATCGCTTTTTTCTGCTCCAGGTTGGGATACATCACCATACCGCCATCTGTTGTCAACAACAGTTTGTGATAGTTTGGCACCTCATTGACAGCAATATGCGACATTACGCCGCCCAGGCCCAAGCCGTTTTCTTTATTAACCACTGCTTTTAACAGGTTTTTGGTTTGAATAAGGCCTTTCATGATCAGCTGTGCTGCTCCGTCGTTAACCAACTGCACAGCCTTTTCCGCTGCCTTTGATTCATCGGTTTCGGCAATGATCTCTACATTTTCACCAGCCAGTTGGTGTTTCTGCAGCAGTTCAGCAATTTTTGGAGCATCCCCAATTAAAATTGGCAATACGAAACCCTGCTTCAAGGCCTGAAAAACTGCTTCGAGAGTGTGTTCTTCATGGGCACAAACTACCGCAATTCTGGCAGATAATTTTCTGGTTTTTAAAGAACGCTCCAACTCAGCAAAGGATCTTATCACTACATCATCTCCTTTTTTATGTAACTACACAATTGTTTGGCAGTTGTATTGCAATAGGTTTTTACAATAGCTTGAACGGTTGTGGGGCGATAGGCTGGCAATAGGTTGGCGATTGTTTGGCAGTTGGTTAGCATGGTGCTTTTTTCTGCTGGCGCCCTTTACTTTTCCTTTAGCCTTTAATCCTTTTGACCTCTTAACCGATTCAAGATTGGTTTAATAAATATTATAATGGTAGTTTAATTTGTCTCTTACCCTTTTAGCCCCTTACTCATTTAACAATAGTTCAGGCAATCGTTCAGCTATCGTTCATGCAATCGTTTAAGCAATTGTACTGCAATAGGTTTTTACAATAGCCTGAACAATGGCTGTAACAATGGCTTTAACAATTGATTAACAGTTGGATAGTATGGTACTTTTGCCTGCTAGCTCGACTACCCTTTAATCTTTTTTAAGCTCTTAACCTGTTCAAGATTGGTTTAATAAATATTATAATGGTAGTTCTCAATTGTATTGCAATTGTTTGGCGATAGTAGTGCAGTTGTTGGGCTATTGGATATCATGGTGCTTT
>JAKSCG010000140.1 GCA_022360715.1 Halanaerobiales bacterium | reverse complement strand
TTAGAAGATCACGAAATCCCGTTTTCTCTTTTTCCCAATCCAGACCACTAGTGTTATTGGTGACTGGTACCAGAGCATAAAGGGCCGACTTTCCTGCCGGAGCCAGGGTATGATCAATAGCCGAAGGATTTTGCAGATAAAACGACGGATCAGCCGATAGTTGTTTATTTTGATAAATATCCTCCACATTTTTTTGCTAATCATCAGCAAAGATAATATTATGATGAGGAATAGAATACTTATGATTAAGCCCCAAATAAAGCATAAAGGTTGAACAGGAATAATCCCTTTTCTGCAAATTTTGATCGGTATATTTTCGGCGATCCCTCGGGTTGACGAGCGTGGTCATCGCCTGAGCGAAATCGGCATTGATAATTATATGATCGGCCATAACCCGCTCCCCGTTTGTCAGCTTAACCCCTTTGGCCTGCCGGTTCTCAACAATTACCTCTTCCACCTCAGCGGAAAGATGAATCTGACCGCTGTTCTCCTTAATAACTGTTGCCATCGCCTCCGAGATCCGGTTAAGACCACCGATCGGATGATAGATACCCCCGTCATGCTCAATAAACGAAAGGATTGTAAAGGCCCCCGGACACTCCCAGGGGGACATGCCCAGATATTTAGCCTGAAAGGTCATCGCAATCCGCATCTCTTCATGTTGGAAATACTCGGTCAGCTTCTGATAAAGTGAGCGGCCGATCTCAAACTGCGGGATTGCCCGGATAAACTGCTTTCTAAAGAAATGGAGTGGTGAATGATAAGGTATCTTCAAACAGGCAAAGAGTTTATCAAATTTAATCTTCTCCTTTACCAGAAACTCTTGATAGTTGTTTTGATCACCCGGGAAGACCTCGGCAATGTGTTGCAGCATCTCTTTTCGGTTTCTGGTTGGAAAAAACTCAATCCCTTTATTGGTAAATTTTAAACGGTAAAAAGGGTCAATTTCTTTCATCTCAAGATAGTCATTGATCTTCCGACCTGATATTGTAAAGATGTCTTCCAGCAGTTGAGGCATCATCAAAAAAGTAGGGCCAGTATCAAAAGTAAAATCGCCCAAGCGGAGGGCAGCACTTCTCCCTCCCACCACCTTGTTTTTTTCAAAGATCTCCACCTGATAGCCACGGCTGGCCAGAATCATCCCGGCACTCAATCC
>JAKSCG010000044.1 GCA_022360715.1 Halanaerobiales bacterium | reverse complement strand
TCCTGATAATCCAGTAAACCTGCCTGGAGTTTTTTAAAATTCTCTTTTCTTTTTTCAATAAAAAAGGGGAGCTTTTTTAATTGTTCCAGGCCGATGGCCGGCTGCAAATCCAGTACTTTTAAATTATAACCGAGATGGGAATAGATATATTTATGGTCATATCCTTCCGGTAAACTGGCCAGTTGGTGGTTAAAGCGGCGGCCACAGGTATTATCCATACCCGGTTGACAGAAACAATCTCGACCCCAGTCACGCAGCGAACGGATAATTCGATCTAATTGCCGTGACTTAGCTAAAATGGCTCCACCTTCTCCCATTGTCATCTGGTGGGCCGGATAGAAACTAAAGGTTGCCGCATCGCCAAAAGTGCCGACCAGCCGGTCCTGATAGGTTGATCCGAGCGCATCACAGCTATCTTCAATTAAATAGAGCCGATGCTTTTGGGCAAGATCCAATACTGCTCCAAGGTTAAAGGGATTCCCCAGCGTATGAGCCAGGATAATTGCTTTGGTTTTGGCGGTAACAGCGGCCTGGAGCTGCTTAATATTAATATTATAAGTCCCTAAATCTACATCAACAAATACCGGTACTAAACCATTCTGTACAATCGGATTGACGGTGGTCGGGAAAGCAGCGGCTACGGTGATTACTTCATCACCCGGTTGCAGTCTTCGCTCACCCAGTTGGGGTGAAGTTAAGGCTGTTAATGCCAATAGATTGGCCGATGAACCGGAATTGACTAATGAACAATATTTAACCCCCAAAAATTCAGCAAAGCGTTGCTCAAAATCAACCGTATTTTTACCGGCGGTTAACCAGAACTCTAAAGCAGCATTGACCAGGGCCATCATTTCTTTTTGATCGTAAATCCTGCCGGCAAAAGGGATTAATTCGTGACCTGGTCGGAATTGCTGGCTGTTTTCCCGGCGCAATAGATATAATTCCCGTACTTTCTTCAAGATAGCTTCTTTAATTTTCTTTTCTTTATCGGTCATGATCGAGCCACCACTTTTTTCCGAATTAGAACTGGCAAAAATCTTTTAACTCTTCTTGCTCACTAAACTTTAAGCTATTGATTTGCCGGATTAAGAGTTTTTTTACAAATTGATATAATTTGAGATCAAACTCATTATTGTTTTGGATTGTCTTAATAATATCGGGAGATATTTCTTCTTGAGTCGGTCGATTCCTATTTACATTTTCGCTCTGGTAGCTTACTTTTTCCCACTGATATCTTTTCTTCATTAAAAAAAGGGATTGCGGAAACATTTCAGTTATTCCGGCTACCGCAAAAGATTCTTTGATATTTCGCTTGGCTTTTTTTAAATCCTTAGCAGTAACTTGAGCGGGCCGGCCAGGATAAGGTTGCATGCCGGAAATTAACCGGGTTTGATGATTGTTCAGTTCTGCGGACAAGTAACCCTTAGCATATTCCGCTAACCCGATCTTTTTGCTTTTAATTTCTTGATATAGATAGTTAGCCGGACTGTTAATGACATAGTAGTAATGGGAAATAATTCGCTCGACCGGTTCCCTTAAAAGGGTAATATAACTACATGGCTTAGCAAAATAATGATCCAAACCAAAAGGGAAGTGTCCGCTTAATAGCTCAAGCTGGTCAATCCTTGCTGCTGAGGTATTTTCCAAGATTTTGTTCGCTCCGCTTGTATAGATATTACAATATTCCCGGTAGTTATTGATTAGTATTTTATTTAAGGTGGTTCCACCGGTTTTGGGAATATGAACAAAAATAACGACTTGATTCATGATCAATTACCCCTTCTTTAAAAAATTAGTCAAAAATAATATACTTTACTATATGTTTTACGTGACAGTATGTGACAGGTTATTTGATATTATCATTTAGTTCTACAGCGGGGATGCCCTGCTTGGGCCGATTGCAACATTCTGTAGGTCTATTCATATATTATTAAGTAGTTTTATTATAAAAATAGTCATATTTTATTGATTGAAGGGGTAAAAAGATGAAAAGTAAGGTAACGTCCAAAAATGAAAATAATTTTAGTCCGTTGGTGGTTGAGAAAAAACGTGTATTAGTAACCGGGGGGGCCGGTTTTGTCGGCTCAAATTTAATTAGAAAGCTATTAGCCAAGGACTACCGGGTAATTTGCCTGGATAATCTTTTTTCAGCAAGAGCAGAGAAGATTGAACAATTTAGGGATAATAGAGGTTTCGAGTTTATCCGGCACGATATTACCCAACCCTTTGAACTGGAAGTTGATCAAATTTATAACTTAGCCTGTCCGGCCAGTCCGCTTTATTATCAAAAAAATCCGATTTATACAACTAAAACCTCCTGTTTAGGAGCCCTCCATGTCCTTGCCAATGCTCAAAGAACCGGCGCCAAGGTTTTACAGGCATCAACTTCGGAAATATACGGCTCACCCCAGGTCCATCCACAGGTGGAAAAGTATTGGGGTAATGTCAATCCGATTGGACCCAGGAGTTGTTATAACGAAGGGAAAAGGGTGGCGGAGTCTTTGTTCTTCGATTATTACCGGGAATACGGGATTGCGATCAAGGTGGTCAGGATTTTTAATACCTATGGACCCGGGATGAGTGCTAATGATGGCCGGGTTATAACTAATTTTATCTTACAGGCTTTACAACAGAAAGACATCACAGTTTACGGTAACGGCGAACAGACCAGGTCTTTTTGTTATATTGATGATTTGACCGACGGCTTAATCATGATGATGGAAGAGGAGGAGTACCCCGGGCCGATCAATTTAGGTAATCCGGATGAACGAACGATTAACTCAGTTGCCCGGACAATTATTAACCTAACTAATTCCCCTTCTAAAATAAGATACTTGCCGTTACCGGAAAATGACCCTTTAAGTCGGAGACCGGATATATCATTAGCAGAAAAGGTCTTAAAATGGAGACCAAAAGTCTCTTTTGCCGTCGGTATTAAAAAAACGATCGATTACTTTAAAAAGAACTATTATGGATTGGGAGGAGAGTAATTTGGATAAGACCGGTATCATCTTTTTTGTCTACCACCGTCCGGCTCATACCGAAAGGGTTCTGGCCGGGCTGAAACAGAATCAAATTAATAAATTATATGTTTTCTCCGACGGTCCCAAAGATCAGGCCGATTTTCCGGCAGTAAAAGAGGTTAGACAGTTGATCGATGCGATTGATTGGTGTCAAACCGAAGTGATTAAGAGTAAAGGCAATAAAGGTTTGGTTAATTCAATTGTAGAAGGGATTAATTATGTTCTGGCCCGTCATGAAAGAATAATCGTTGTTGAAGATGATTGTGTCCCCACCCCCGGGTTTATCGCTTTTATCGAAAAATGTCTGGAGATTTATCAGGATCATCGGCAAATAATGAGTGTTTCCGGGTATTCCTGGCCGGTCAGCATCCCGATCGATTATCAATATGATCTCTATTTTTGGTATCGATTTTGTCCCTGGGGATGGGGAACCTGGCAAAGGGCCTGGCAGTATTTTTCGATCGATCAAACGATTCTGTCCCAAATTAATAAGTCCGGTCTTTTAAGAGAAAAGCTTAATCTGGCCGGGGAAGATAATTTAATATCAATGTTAAAGGCACAGCTAGCAGAGGGTGTTAATACCTGGGATGTTTTTTGGGCGATTAATATTTTAATCAACGACGGCCTCTGTATCAATCCGGTTAAATCATATATACAAAATATCGGTTATGATGGCAGCGGAGTTCATTGTGGTATTACTAATGCTTATGATGTTGAACTAAGTCCGCAACAAAATATTGACCGCTTAGTATTTCCACCCGTGATCTATTGTGATCGGAGAATAGAAGCTAGCTGTCAGACCTTTTTTAGCATGGACAGCAATTGTGATCAGCAAAAGGCGCAGGCCTTACCAACACTTGATACCCCACCTGGTTGGAAATTTATCTATGTCGACCATCAATCCTGGCAGGTGGCAAAAATTATTGAGTCCGGCTGCAGGAAAGCCCTCAGTAGTCAAAGCCCTTATCCCGGAACCCGCCTGGCCGTCTGTTCGGCTGTGCCCAATAACAATGAACAGTTAGTGAAAGTCCAGGCCGGGAGTATTGAAGGGGAACAGGTCGGACTGGCGGCCAGAACCGGGGGTTATTATGGCAGCCGCAGCGGTTACTACCTGGCCCTGCTCGATGGCAATAAACTGGTGCTCCGGTCCTGGCTGACCGGCC
Organism: Halanaerobiales bacterium; assembly: GCA_022360715.1. Taxonomy (GTDB): domain Bacteria; phylum Bacillota; class Halanaerobiia; order Halanaerobiales; family DTU029; genus JAKSCG01. The sequence goes on along the minus strand of JAKSCG010000044.1, from coordinate 73,714 downwards.
AGACGGTCCACTGGCTGGAAACTGCCTTTCACTGGCAAGCCCGACAGTGGTATTGGTTAAAGTTAAGGTGCCAGGCCGATCATCTCCTGCTGGGTAAAGCCTGGCCGGACGGTGACCCTGAACCGGACGGCTGGATGCTGCAAGGCCATTGTCATAAATATATCGGCGGGTACGATCAGGGGATTATCGCGAATGCCCCCGGGATGATTATTGCCGATAATTATCGCTGGCAAGCCCTGTAAACAGTGGCTGTGATTTAATTGCTCCAATCCTGAACCGTTAATCTTTCCGTTAGTGATAGCCCTTTTCTCAAATTAAAGGTATGTCGGTCTTGGTTGTTCAACGACCGCACTCTTTGATCAGCCGCATCGATTGTTCTTTTTCGGACCACCCAATGGCGGTGTTCAAAGGTTGTATGGTCCTTAATTCGATTGTCTTTTAATAAACCCAACTCTTGAACATTCAGGTATAATTCCAGGTCAGAGCAGATATGGTAATAGGCCGGATGGTAAATAAGCCTATTTAGTTTGAGCAGACAACCGTAAGTCATTATCGGTATCGTCAGGGCCGGGGGGCCAACCCATTTTTGCGGGTCCGGGTTTTGAAAACCATCTCTGACCATCAGACAGCCCTGAAAAGATTCAAATTGTTCCAGTAGATATTGATCCCAGTGTTCAGGGGGGAAAAAGTCGTCACTGGTCAGGATCACAATGTCATTATCCTGCGCCTGTAAACGTGAAGATAAACAATAGGATGGATAACAGACCCCGGGTCTGTCTTCGCCACTGATAATAACGTCATATTCATCCAGCAAGGCTTGCTGTTCCGGATTGTTGACAGCTACTTTGGTCACGATCCGGTTTTCATTTTGGCAACTGTTCAGCCAGCAGTTGTGGGTTTGGATAAATACTTTGGGCCGGACGGTAGGCCATAACAAATAGATCATCAGTTATCCCCCCGGATGATTTTATAGACAATATTGAGCGGATTCATTTCATTCATTAGTCGGTTTTTTTCTTTTTTAATATAAGTCAGCCTTTTTTGATAGGCATTGTTGTTAACACTACTGTTAATAATTGCCAAGGATTTTTCCGGTTCTTTCAGATTTATTTTGATATAGGCCCGGGGGTCGAGGAACTCGTTAATATTGGGGCAACCATCATAAAAGCAAAGGCATTCACACAAAATGGGGTCGATGATCTTTTCGGTAAAGTAGTTTTTTTCATAGTAGTTTTCGCTATTAAAATGGTATTTGTAGGGGATTAGTCCGTCTTCTTTATTGGTCAATTGCCCTTGATAGGACTTTAAATAATTAAGGTGGCCTTTGCCAAAGTGTTGATAGTAGTTGAGTTGATCGAGATAGCGCAAAAAATTTAAACGGTCGAGTTGGCCTTCCCACAGATTTTTGGAAGAGATGATACCGGACATTATTTTGCTTTTAGCAAAGTCTGTCTGCAATAACTGTTGATAATTTAGATTTAAATACCATTTATCGACATAATGATGGCTTTTAATGTCATAAACCTTCAGATATTCTTTTTCTTCCGGTTGGGCAAAAGAACCAAACCTTTTTCGCATGACGGCTGGTTCACTTTGAAAGATGATCGTTTTTGCCGGATCAAAGTTATTATGGCGGGGTTGATTCATGATCACAAAAAAGTCATAGTTATCATCTAGGGTTAGTAGGAGGTCTTTCCAGGTATAATCATTATTGACCGTACAGCGGTTAAAATGTTCTCTAATTTCTCGGTCAGAGCACCAGTTGGCATGGAATTTCACTTTGATCATTTAAGATCCTGAACCCCTTTATCGTTATTCTTGGTTTAAATACCGATATTATTATATGTCCTTACTGCCAAAAAGTTAACCAGGGAAAAACCCGGTTTTGCGAACAAATTAAACCGGGTTTTTAATAGTGGGGTCAAAGGGGCTTTTTAACAGGTGATCAGGGGTTTGAAATTATCGGTTCGGATTATTTCTTGACAGCGATTCCTTTGGCTTAAATCCTGATCATTAAGCTGCCAGGTATGGTTTTTCTTGTTGGTCATTCTAATTTGCACATAATTGAAGGGGTCTCCGGCGTAGAATTTAAATCCGATCCGTCGACAGCCCTGGATGAAGAAAGTGTCTTCGGCTTGATTTCGGCCGGGAAAGGATAGTTGGTTAAAGACGGCTCGTTTAACCAAAAAGGTAGCCCCTTTGACTCCGTTAACATAATGCAGACATTCGTTGGCATGGCAGAACCTCAGGCTTTGGCTTTCTTCAAAATAGATAAATCTCCCCAGCTTACCGGTAATATCAGCTTCAGTCGTGGTCAAATAATGCAGTTGGTCGGTTAAATAGTAAGGTCCATAAAAGTCGTCATCATCCATTTTGGAGATATAGTCACCGCGGGCCTGGCTGATTCCAAAATTAAGGCATTCCCCCAGGGTGGTTGATTCCCCTAACTGAAAAACCCTGATCCCGGGTATTTGATTAAAGTGCTTTTGCCAGGCTTGTTGATTTAAGCGGGAGTTATTGAGAATAATCAACAATTCTCGATCCTGATAAAGCTGACCGGCATAGTTTTGCCGGATATTATCAATAAATTTATCCCGGGCAGTGGGGGTTATCACCGAGATTTTACCAGATAAATTATAATTTTGACGGAGTGGAGGAAAGTTAAATCTTTGCTTGAGCTCCTCGATTTTCTCCATCTTTTTTCCTCCCTTGTAAATTTGGAATTGTTCTTCCCTAAATTATATGACATACCCCTTTGTTTGTTTACGCTGAACAATTCTTTGATTGATTTTCGCAATCACCTGGTTGGCCTTAGGATAAAAACATTTGTGCAGTAAACCCTGCCCGGTAATCCGGTGGTGATAATGGAGGATATAAGGCTCGATTTGCCGGGGATTGAAAGCCGGAGCAATTTCAACATGGGTAGGGAAATTCATCGCCACCGGCAGGGGCCGTACCGGAAGATTACCCGCAGTCAAGGCCAGACTTAAAGCGATCTGGTCAACAAAAAAGGGATGAGTAGGAATTGGTTTAGCTTTTAATTCTAACAGTTCTAAAAGGAGCTTAACATAATCAGGCCAATATTTATTAAGAATAGCCAGCACTTTAACCGGAATAATTAAAACCCCGCTATTAAAATAAGGAATGACCGGAACATAGGTTGTTGTAGTGTAATAGCGTTGCTCCGGGAGAGGCAGACCAAAATAAGCAAATATTGCTTGCCATTGTTCGATTGTAAACGGGGTGCCGTCGACTATCTTGGCTGATAAAAGATCTCCGCTTAGAAAAATTGTGAAATCATTGGCGATAACTGTATCAATATCCAGGGCCAGCAGGAGCGTGAAGTTGAAATCATCTGCTAAATCAAGCATTCTTAGTTTGTTAGCATGGGGACAGCGCTGGTCGTAACGGTCAACTATCCTGACTTTTACGCCCAGTTGATGTAAAGTACTTTGATATTTGGCTTGACAACCTTCGACAAAGTTAACAATAATCGGGCTCTGGCTTAATTTTCCGCCCAGTTCGCGCAAGGTGATCACAAGATTAAACACTTTTTGAAAATCTGGCTCTCTATTTTCGGCAACACAGGAAATTAAAATCTTTTCCATTTTAGTTTTCCTCCCCCTTTAATATATGTGGGGGGAAGCGATCAGGTGTATATTAGAGTAATGAACTTTATTCAATACTGAATCATATATTAGAATATGTAAAAAAAGATAGAAAAGGGGCTAACATTTTGATGGATTATAAAAAATTTTGGGATAATAGATATCGGAACAATCCGGAGCTCGGTTCAGGCCTCGGTTCCCGCGGCGCTAATCTGACCTATAAACAACAGATTTTAAGGGAAATTATTCCTAAACTTAATCCGCTCTCGGTGCTGGATATTGGTTGTGGAGACGGACAGGTAACCGGCAATTTACCGCTTCCGGGCTATCTGGGACTGGATATATCGTCAGTCGCGATTGAGCTCAATCAGGACCGCTATCCAGATAAAGAATACATTAATGCGGATTTTTTGGAGGTTAACTTGCCCCCTTATGAGCTGACTATTTGCTTTGACCTGACCATCAATATTAATACCTTTAAAAAATATCGTAGTTTTATGCAGCAGGTAGTCCGAATGACCAAGCACTGGGGAATTATTTCCGGTTATCAAAATCCGCCCCGATTTAAAAGCCCGATGACCCACTATTATGAACCGCTCGGTAAAACCCTGGCTACGCTTGGCGTTAAATATGTTAAGCCACTGGGTAAATATCGTGATATCTTTATCCTGTTTTTTGCTAAAAGTGGTTTTGAGCAGTTGGAGGAAATCTTAAACCCCCCCCTCATTTCGACTATCTTATTAAATTGGAACCGCCTTTACCTACTTAAAAAGACGTTGGATTCTTATCTAAAGACGATCAGCGTCCCCTATGAGTTATTAATTATTGATAATAACTCCAGCGATGGTTCCCAGGAATATATTGAGCGGTTTTGTGCTTGTAATGCCAATATTTCTTCGATTTTACTGTCCCAGAATAAAGGGGGTGAGGCCCTTAATCTGGGGCTGGCCAGGGCCAGTGGCCAATTTTTGCATGTTTCCGAAAATGACTTGATTTATCAGGAAAACTGGGATAAAAAAGCACTAAAAACATTTACTATTTTCCCGGAATTGGGTCAACTATCTCTTTTTTCCCCTTTCCCCCCCTGTGACCTGGTTGGAGAGACCTGCCGGTTTTATACCAGTTTGAAACGAAATAATAATATAATTTATCCTACTGATATTAATATTGGCTCCAGTTCGATCTTCCGGAGAGAGATCTGGGAACAGGGGGTGAGGTGGCAGAATGCTGATGCAGGGAGTTATCGTTTTCCCAATGATACGATTTTTTCCCGTTCAGTGATTAAACTAGGGTATCTGGTAGCCTGGAATGATCAATACCTGGTGATTAACCAGGGCCATTTGTTGCAGGAGTTTAAGAATAACCTCCATTATTATATCGAGAATTACCGTTCTAAACACGGGAACTTAAATATTTTCGAGAAGAGATTAAATAAACTTGGATACCGGTTGCATAAAATAGCTTCCGGCTATCGAATTTCCGATCAGGAGTAAGGCAAGTTTACTGGAAAAGGGGTTGCTCACATGAATGGTTTAACCAGTATTATTATTCTCACCTATAATCAACTCAGTTATACCAGGCTTTGTTTAGAGAGTATCTTTCGTTGGACCAGTCTCCCTTATCAATTAATCATCATTGACAATGGTTCCAGTGATGGCACGATTAATTATCTGCAAACCCTGTCAGGGGTATCTTTAGTCTGTAACCAGGAGAATCGAGGTTTTAGTAAAGGGGTTAATCAGGGAATTAAGTTGGCACAGGGTGAGCAAATTTTATTATTAAATAATGACACAATTGTAGCCAGAAACTGGCTTAAAAACCAGGTTTTCTGCCTGCGCAGTAAAGCGGATATCGGTATTGTCGGACCCCGCAGTAATTGTGCTGCCCTTAGCCAGGGCTTTGTGCCGGGAGATTTTAGTTCGATTGAGAAGATAACTAGTTTTAGCAATAATTTTAACTGCCCGGCTCCCGCCAAATGGTTTGAAACAAAGCAGATTGTCGGCTTCTGTATGTTATTAAAAAGAGAGCTGATTAAAAAAGTCGGCTTTTTTGATGAAAGATATGATTATGGGCTGTTTGAAGACCACGATTATTGTATCAGGGCCAGTCAGAACGGGTTTAAACTATACTGTGCCGGGGATACCTTTGTTTACCACTTTGGTGGCAGGACATTTCAGGGGAATAAACTTGACCATGCCTTAATTAAGCAAAACAATCTAAAACTCTTTCAGCAAAAATGGGGGGAGAAGTGAGGGGGCAAAGCAATGAAAACAGTGGTAATCCTCGGAATGCACCGTAGTGGTACTTCCATGGTCACCGGGGTTTTATCTAACCTGGGGGTTCATATCGGTGAAGATTTAATTGGTAAATATCCTTCTAATCCGCTGGGGCATTTTGAGGACCGGGATTTTGTGCGACTCAATGATCAGCTCCTAAAGGCAGCCGGCGGCAGCTGGGATAATCCGCCCGGCCAGGCTGCGATTATCAAGCAAGGGGAACGAATGAAAAAGGAAATTCAAATCGTAATCAATAAATTATTGAAGAGAGAACTGGTTGGTTGGAAGGACCCCCGGACCTGTTTAACGATTGAACTGTTTTTAGCCGAGCTGCTTAATCCCTTTTTTATCATTGTTACGCGTAATCCTCAGGAGGTAGCCCTTTCTCTGCAAAAAAGAAATAATTTTACTATTGAAAAAGGCTTACAACTCAGGGCAAGATATCTTAATAGTATCAGCGATTTTTTTAAAAAACACCCCACTCTTTGCCGTTTAGAACTTGATTATCGGCTAGTCAGGCAAGAACGGGAAAAATCGGTCCGCCAGATAATTAATTTCCTGCAGATTAATCCAAGCACTGAGCAGATAAAAAAAGCGATCGCCTTGATTATTCCTGAATAAACAAAGGCTGGTGTAATCCATCTCGACAATGGTTATAATAAGTTGTGAGGTGGAGATTAGCGATGCTGAATAAATTAAAGATACTTTTGGTTTTTGTACCCATCAGTTTTGGGTTTTATTATTTTCAGGACGGCTCAGTCTGGAGCTTTATCACTTCCGCACTGGCGATCATTCCCCTGGCTGCTCTGATGTCAACCCTGACCGATCAATTAAGATCTTATCTGGGCAGTAGTTGGGGCGGATTGATCAACGTCACCTTCGGCAATGCTACCGAATTAATCATCTCTCTTTTTGCAATCATTGATGGGTTACTTAATGTCGTTAAAGCCAATATTACCGGATCGATCTTGATGAATCTCCTGCTGGTTCTGGGGATGTCTTTTTTCCTGGGCGGGTTAAAACATAACCGGCAGTCCTTTGATAAATTACTGGCGATCACCAATAGTGCGATGTTAATGTTGGCTGTAATCGGGATGTTGATTCCGGCCATTTTTTATTTTGCTTCACCGAATATCAAAACGATTGTCCTCGGTAAATTGAGCTTGGGGGTCGCTTTGGTTCTTTTTAGCACCTATTTAGCCAGCATTTATTTTACCCTTATTTTTCACGAAAGGGAGAAAAAGGAGAGGAATGAGCAAACAGGCGAGCACGCCGAACCGACCGGAAAAGAGGGTAGCAAAAAGGGGGAGGTGGTAAAGTGTATTGTTTATCTATTTATTATTACGGCCTTTATTGCCTTTGAAGCTAACGCTTTGGTCGGCTCGATCGGGGTTATCCAGGAAAGATTTAATATTTCTCCGGTCTTTATTGGGATCATTATCCTCCCCTTAATTTCTAATGTAGCGGAGAACATTACCGCAATCAATATGGCCAGAACGGATAAAATTGACCTTAGTATTACCATTGCCATTGGTTCCAGTATTCAGGTGGCCCTTTTCCTGGTCCCCCTATTGATCTTCATCAGTCATCTGATCGGTCATCCGATGAATGTATTATTCAATCTGCTGGAGATTAGTTCGATTGGCCTTTCCGTCCTGGCGATTAATGTTGTTTATTTGCAGGGTAAATCGAACTGGTTTGAAGGATTACAGCTGATTGCGGCTTATTTAATTATTGCCATAGCCTTTTATTTTGCCTGATTAGCGGACCGGGATCTTCAACTTCTGGCCGGGATAGATCATATCACTCTGCAAATTATTCAAGGCTTTAACTTGACTAACGGTGACATTATATTTCCGGCTTATTTTCCAAAGAGAATCCCCGCGTCGGACGGTGTAAATATGATATGGCTTACCATCGGAACGATTCTTCGGGGAACCGGGATTAGTCCCTATACCCAGGGAGGGACTGATTGTAATCGGTGTTCCCACGGCGACCTGGGCAAAGAGTTGTTCTACATCTTTGTTATACATGCGGACACAACCGTTAGAAACATTTCGGCCAATCGACCAGGGCTGATTTGTCCCATGGATCCCGTGTTCCTGCCAGGTAAATTTCATCCATCTTGTCCCCAGTACACCACCGGGGTTTTTTATTTTATTTATAACCTTATATTTCCCGGTCGGAGTAGGGGTTGCCGGCTTCCCGATCGCTACCGGGTATGTGCCCACTACCACACCACTTTTTTTTAAGATCAAGCGTCGGCTATTCAGTTCGATGTAAATATGATACCCCAAGATATTTCCCCCCTTATTTCCATCCAATTTTAAAGTCCTAAAGTATTATATTCAACCAAAGGCAATTTGTTAAGCAGGCAAGATTTACCTTGACCTAACATATGGCAGGGAGTAGTTATATATGTTACAATAAGAATTGAGGGGGGAGAAGCTGGTGAAGAAGTTAACTATATTAGTTGTGCTGATCGTATTAGTAGTTATTCTTGTTGTTGGATCTTTTAATCGAAACCAGGCAGTAATCTTAGTATCAACCGGAGCAGATCATCGTAGTAATCCTTCCTCCTCACTTAAATTGTTAACCTTTAATATTCGGCATGGAACAGGACTGGATGGCCGGCTTGACCTGGAACGGATAGCCCGGATCATCCGCAAATCCGGGGCTAATTTGGTCGGTTTAAATGAAGTAGATATGCGCTTAAGCCGGAGCGGATTTACCAACCAGGTCAAAGAGTTGGCCGCTATGCTGAAGATGAATTATGCTTTTGGGCCAACTGTCCGGAAGGAGCTCGGCAGTTATGGTAATGCCATTTTAAGTAATTATCCGATTGAATCGGCTGCCAACCATATTTTACCCGGCCAGAATTACACGGAAAAGCGGGGATTATTAACAGCCCGGGTCTCACTGTCACCGGAAAGAGCGGTCTATCTTTTAACTACCCATCTTTCGCTGGACAAAAAAGAGCGGGAAGGGCAATTGGAGTGGATTGAGGCTTATATTAAAGGACTTGATCATCCCTTTATTTTGATGGGTGATTTTAATTCGGAGCTGGATGCGGGTTTTGCTTATGAGCCGCTTTTAACCGGTATTAAGAGTTTCCCGGCGGAAGATGCCCGCGAAGAGATCGACCTTTATTTTTCCAATCTTGATTTGGAAATAATTAGCGGTCAGGCGATTAAGACGATTGCTTCCGATCACCTGCCCGTGTTAATTGAGCTGCTACTGGCGGAAGAAAAAATATCGCTATCCCCCCTTGAGTAAAGGGGGTAATTTTTGTATAATGAGAGCAACAAATATACTAATAGTTATGGTAGGTGATTTATTTGAAACAGGAGTTTTCGCTAAGCAAATATTTAAAACTGCTCATTATCATCAGTGCGGTAGTTCTGCTCTTTTTACTAATCCGCGAAAAAAGCAATATCAGTACATTAATCAGATTCTTTTCGGAAGAGGACGGGCTGAAAGCATATGTTTTGCAATATGGCGCTCTGGCCCCGTTGGTTTTTTTTGTCCTGCAGGTAATCCAAGTGATTGTCTCACCGATTCCCGGCCAGATTACTCTGGCGGTGGGGGGGAGTCTTTTTGGTCTGAGCAGGGGCCTGCTCTTGAATTTTTCAGCAATTATTGTCGGATCAATTATTGCCTTTCTGCTGGCCCGTGTATTTGGAAAACCACTGGTGGTCAAATTTGTCGGAGTGGATATTTTCAATAGATATGCCCGCTATTTTAACTCTAAATATATTATTAGCCTGTTTCTGGTCTTTCTCTTCCCGTTTTTCCCTGATGATGCCCTCTGTTTTTTGGCCGGTATTTCTACTCTCCCCTTTTCTATTTTTTTATTATTGATTATGCTGGGTCGATTTCCCGGGGTGTTGATTGCTACCCTGGTCGGTGCCAAGTTAATTAGTCTTACTCCTGCTGCCTGGGTCATGATTGGAGTCTTTTTTGCTCTGCTGCTTGTTCTGGTAATAAAATATCATCAGAAGATTGAAAACTGGCTCTATCACAGGATCTTGCGGGAAAAGGGCGATAATGCAGAAAATTCTAAATAAAAAAACATTAAAAGGTAAGGAGGAATTTTAAGATTAATGAATAATTAACATTAATATATAATGATCAATAAACTGCTATTTTTCTTTAATTTAACTTTTAAAAGGGTTTTTTCAACCCAATATAAAGGTTTTAGAAGTGGTTTGTTGATTTTTTTTATTTTCAGCTTTAAAAGATACCGATCAATTTATATATTAGACAGATATTCTAAAAAAACATCATGATCAATTATTCGAAGCAAACGGAAAAGGGGTGGCAAAAGTTGAATAGAAGTAGTAAGGTCCCTTTATATAAACAATTAAAGCAAAAAATAAAAAAAGATATTCAGGATAGTTTCTATCAAATCGGCCAAATTATTCCGACCGAACAAGACTTTTGTGAAGAGTTTGCGATCAGTAGACAAACGGTTAGAGAAGCAATAACAGAGCTAGTTAATGAGGGGTTAGTTGAAAGGGTCCAGGGCAAAGGAACAATTGTTAAAGCGAGGGGACCCGTTGCCAGGAACAGGTATATGACAGGTATAATTGTCCCCGGTCTCGACCTTTTCATCTCCAAAATTGTTGTTGGGGTTGAAAAGGTGCTGAGTAAGTATAATTATAAACTATTATTTGCTAATACAGATAGTGACCTGGAGCTACAAAAAAAATATATTAAAGAACTCAAAGATGAAGAGGTCAGTGGGATGATTGTCTTTCCGGCCGAAGATAAGAATGTTGATGAGCAGATCAAGGAGTTGGAGGCAGAAGGGTTTCCATTGGTGATAATCGACCGAATCCTGGAAAATGTCGACGCCAATTATGTTACGGTAAATAATACCGGGGGGGGATACAAGGCCGTCGATTATTTAATCAATTTGAATCATCGCCATATTGGTTTTGTCTCACATTGTTTTTGGAAGACCAGTTCAGTCAAAGACAGATTTGCCGGGTATAAGAAGGCGCTAAAAGAGTATCAGCTCCCACTCGAAGAAAAAAACATCTTATCATATAATCCGTATGATATTAATAAAAAAGCGACCATTGACATGATTTCAAGGTATTTAACCAAAAACGATCGGCCAACTGCTCTTTTTGCGGTAAATGATTTGATTGCCATTGATCTAATTAACATTTGCCGGCGATTAGCGATCAGGATCCCGGATGATTTATCAATTATAGGGTTTGATAATAGTGAGCTGCTAACCCGGTTAAATATCCCTTTAACCACTATTGCCCAGCCTAAGGAAGAGATAGGAGTAAAAGCAGCCCAGCTCTTAATTGAGCAAGTCGAGAATAATAGTCCGAGAGAACGATTGGTCTTGCCGACAAAATTAATTATCAGAAAAAGTTGTGATATTTTGAATAAAAAACAACCCAATAAGTGTAAAGAGACATATTTTAGCTGAATAATATCAGATTATTTTCCGGAGGTGGTAGAATTAAGAAGAAAAATTTTTGAATAGTTTTATTTATCTATTAAATCGGGGAGGAACAGTATGAAAAAATCATTAATCAGTATTTTGGTGGTATTGATGGTAATTACCCTGGTTTTAAGTCCGGTTGTTTTAGCTAAAACCAGGATTACGATTTGGTGGCCACAGGGGGAAAATGAGAGTGCTGTTCTAAAGAGTGCGATCGAAGATTTCAGCAAAGAGTATCCGGAGATCGAAATAGTTCCGGAATGGCAGGGGCAAGCAAATTACCAGGATAAGTTTCAAATTTCTTTTGTCGGGGGAAAAGGACCTGATATTGTCAGATTAGATCATATCTGGGTGCAATCCTTTGGTTACAAAAAGATGTTATTAGACTTAAATCAATTTGGGGTAAACGAAATTAAAGATAAATACTTTCAAGGGGCTTGGCAAGCTAATCTTTACCAGGATCAAGTATTTGCTCTTCCCTTTGATGCCAATACCATAGCGTTGATGTATAATCAAGAATTATTAAATGAAACAGCAACAGAGGTGCCGACTAATCTGGAAGAGTTGATTGCGGCCGCCAAGCAAAATACCCGTGATACTGACGGTGACGGCCAGATTGATCTTTGGGGATATACTATTCCTAATGCACCTAAAAATAGTGGTTGGATGCAGTTTCAGTTCTTATTCTGGGTATGGCGTAACGGGGGAGAGGTGTTAAATCAAGACTGGACAGAAGCGGTCTATAATAGTAAGGAAGCGGTTGAAGCCTTGCAGCTATTGAAAGACATTGGATATAAACACAAGGTTGCCCCGGTATCGGCTTATTATGAAGATGATTTCTATAATGGAGGAGTAGCCTTTCTGGATATGGGCTGCTGGCATATGGGTAAGATCACCGAAGAAGGTCGTCCCTTTGCTTATGCCTTATTGCCGGAATTAAAACCGGAGATTGGCTCTGTTTCCGGTCTTGGTCTTTATAGTCTCGCCATCAATTCCGCCTCGAAAAATCCTGAAGCAGCTTATCATTTCATTAAATTCTTAAGTGCTAGCAAAAAGTATCAGATCATGTGGGCCCATAAAACTAATCTGCTTCCCAGTCTGAAAGACGGGTTTGATCATCATTATTTCCAGACCAAAGACTGGCAGGTCTTTAAAGAACAGATCGAACATGTTAAAACCAGACCCGGCACACCGGCTTGGCCGGAAATTCAAGAACATATGTCAGTTGCTATACAAAAGGTATTATTAAACAAAGCTACTCCCCAGGAAGCGCTCGACGAAGCAGTGGCGAAAAGCAATAAGTCCTTAGCTAAATACAAATAAAGCAAATGGTTATCCAGATCAGGGCATGCCTTTGATCTGGATAACCCTATCAGGCTCATTTGGGGGGATGGATAGGGAGGTGTTCAATTTGTTTAAGCTCTTTAAAGAAATATGGAGAGAGCGAAGCTCATATTTTTTTATATCACCGGCTTTAATAATATTCGTTGTTTTTTTTATTTACCCGATCTTTTATTTAACCTGGTTAAGCTTTACCGACTCCCGTTTAATTGGTCCGCCGGCCGCATTAATCGGACTGGAAAATTTTCAAAGATTATTGACTGATCAAAGGTTTATCATCTCACTAAAAAATACAGTTGTATTAACAGTACTCACAACGATCGGGGCAGCAGTTATTTCGCTATTTTTAGCCTATTTACTAAGTAAAAAGCTTCGGTTTTCTAATTTATATAAGACCCTGCTTTATATTCCGGTAATAACCCCGGTAGTGGCCAGCAGTAGAATCTGGGAATATGTTTTAGAATCCACCCCACGTGGCTTATTCAATTATATTTTGAGCTTTTTACAGCTTCCCCCACAGGCCTGGTTAGATTCGCCGAGATTGGCTATTTACAGCGTAGCTATTATGATGATTTGGCAGGGAGTGGGTTGGGATATGATTATCTTCCTGGTCGGATTAAGGGGTATCCCTGATGTTTTTTATGAAGTGGCCCTCCTGGACGGTGCCAACGCCGGACAGAGATTCAGGCATATAACATTACCCCTTTTGAAGCCGGTAATTACTTTTGTAATTATTATTGGGACGATCAATGGTTTTAAAATTTTCGACCAGGTCTTACTCTTAACTAATGGTGGTCCGATCTATGCTACCAGAACAATCGTTCTGGATATTTACCGCAATATCTTTAATAGTTTTGAAACGGGTTATGCGGCGGCAGAATCGGTTTTTCTGGCTGTAATAATCATATTGATTACCGTAGTCCAGCGAAAATTTTTGACCAGGGGGGAACTGGTTAGCTATGAATAAAACCCTTTCCTATAAATATGTTGCCCATGTGTCCTTAATTATTTTTGTGCTGCTCAGTCTACTGCCTTTTTATCTTTCAATTGTCACTTCCTTACAACCGGTGGATTGGCAGGAGGGGTTGATTCCGGATTTGTGGCCGGATTCTTTTAGCATTAGTAATTACTGGACAGCTTGGGAAAAAGGTAACTTTAGCCGAGCATTATTTAACTCCCTTTTAATCGGGTTCAGTGTAACCTTTTTACATTTGTTTGCTGCTGCTATGTGTGGTTATGCCTTTGCTAAAAAGAGTTTTCCCGGTAAGAATGTTATTTTTACTGTTTTATTTTTAACAGTCATGATTCCACCGCGAATCACGATAGTTCCTTCCTTTTTAATGATGAATTACTTTGGTTGGCTCAATAGCTTTTTACCCTTAATTATTCCCCGGATCGGTGATGCCCTGGGTATATTTTTATTAAAGCAATTTATGGAAACAATTCCTGATTCATTAATTGAGGCAGCCCGGATCGATGGTTGTTCGGAACTAGGTATTTTTTTAAAAATTATCTTGCCGATTGCTAAACCAGCCCTGGCTACTCTGGCTATCTTAACCTTTCAGACCTCTTATAATGATTTTTTCTGGCCCTATATTTACATTAATGAAGCCCGCTTAAATACTGTACAATTAGCGCTAAAAGCCTTTGACCAATTCTACAATATAGGATCAAGGGACTTAGTTATCAATAATGCCGCAAATATCCTGATCAGTTTACCCTTAATTATCTTTTTTGTTATCTTTTCGAAACAGTTTGTTGGCAACATCTCCCTTTCAGGATTAAAAGGATAGGTAAAAATAAGATCGAAAATGCCTTGGCCCTCAATTTTTTGCAGGGTCATTTTTTTCGGTTTAATTGGTCTGGCATTAACAACCACTTGCATACCATTAAAATAATCTTTTGTAGTGTTTTTTTATTTTTTTGCGAAAAAGAAGGATTTTTTTAAATTATTGCGAATATGTATTAATATAAGTCCAGTATAATAACATACCAATAACAGACCAATAGCGATAAGAGGAATGGTGAGACTGATGACAACTGATCAATTAAATCCCCATGTAAATAAATTATTGTACCAGCGGGTCGCTGATTTTATTTTACAAAAGATTAATGAAGGTATCTATCAACCCGGGGAGTTAATTCCGCCGGAGCGGGAATTATGTAAAAGCCTGGAGGTAAGCAGATATACAGTCAGAAAAGCGATTCAACAATTAGTACAGGCCGGCTTTTTATATCGGGTTCAGGGTAATGGTACCTTTGTTTTTGATAAAAAGGAGATCTACCATAAAAAAAGTGATTTTGTGGGGGTTAGTTTACCATCATGTGATACGGAGATGGAAATGAAGCTCTTGAACGGTATTCAACGTGGTTTGCAAGATGTCCAGTATAAAATGACTTTTATGGATTCCAAGGATGATTATAAAACAGAAGCAGAAAATATCCAATTCCTAAAAAACGAAGGAGTTGCCGGGCTGATTATCATGCCGGCCGAAGACCAGAAGGATAGTACGGCCATCTCTGACTTAAAAGAAGAGGCGTTTCCCTTTGTTTTAATCGACCGTCGTCTCCAGGATTGTGAGACCGACTGTATTATGTCCGATAACATCGACGGCGGATATAAAGCAACCGAGTATTTGATTAAGCTCGGTCACGAAAAAATTGCCTTTATTAAGCATGAATCTAATAAAACCAGTAGTGTAGAAGACCGAATAATCGGTTATCAGAAGGCCATGGTCGAATATGGCCTGGAATATAACTGGGTCTTTTCTTTTAACCGCATCCATCACCAGGATAAAGATATCTTACAGGTCTATCATTTTTTAAAAGAACATAAACCAACGGCGGTAGTAGCAGTTAATGATTATATCGCGCTTGATATTGTGAAAATGTGTCGAGAAAAGGGAATCCTGCTCCCCCGGGAGCTTTCCTTGGTTAGTTTTGATAACCTGGATGTGGTAAAACACCTTGAGGTTCCGCTGACCTCAATTGCGCAGCAATCAAAAAAAATCGGTCAGCGAGCTGCCCGGTTATTGCTTGATAAAATTAGACTAAAGGAGGAAGGTGATTATGGGGAATTCCAGGTGAGCCAACAGCTGTATTACCCAACTGAACTAATCGAAAGAGATTCCTGTTTACCGCTGGATTAATTATCCTTCAAGATAATATAATTAAGGGGGCATCAGATGTATTTTACTAATGAAAAGGCAGCCAGATATATCAAGGACCTGAAAAAACATATTTTTGAAAGGGAATTGCCGCTGAAGTCGTTTAAATATCACGTCGAAAACGTCAGCGGTGCGGAAAAACCAACTTTTGATGATCGGGAATGGCCAGTGATTCAACCTGGGGATTACTGGGGAGGAAAGGATGTTACCGCCTGGTTTAGGATAGCTTGTAAGTTGCCGGCTGAGTTCCAATCCGGTACAATTGCCCTGGACTTGGTGTTGGGTAAAGGTCAAAAAAGTGGGTTAAGTGGTGCCGAGTCATTGGTCTATATTAATGGTCAACCGGTTCAGGGCCTGGATCAAAATCATCAGGAGGTTTATTTAAAACCGGAATGGTATCAGGACGGTATTTTGCATATCGCGATCAAGGCTTTTAGTGGACTACAGAATGAAATGAGGCTCTTTGAAAAGGCCAACCTGGTTAAAATTAATCAAAATACCGATGACTTTTATTTCAGGGCCAGGACTGTCCTGGAAACGGTCAAAGTGTTACCGGAAAAGAGTCTTGTTCGGCAAAGACTGACTAATCTGTTAAATCAAGCGATTAATCTGATTGATTTTCGAGAAGCCGGTTCAGCGGACTTTTACCTTTCGCTCCAACAGGCCAATAACTTTTTGCGGGAAGGACTAAGCCAATCTAAACCAACGGACGGGAATAGACCGGTAATTACCGCTGTTGGTCATTCTCATATTGATGTGGCCTGGTTATGGCGGCTTGACCATACCCGGGAAAAGTGTTCCCGGACTTTTTCCACGGTGCTGCATTTAATGGACCAGTATCCGGAATACCAGTTCCTGCAAAGTAGTCCCCAACTCTATCAATTTATTAAAGATGATTATCCGGCTATTTTTGAAAAAATCAAAACACGGATAAAATCGGGGGAATGGGAAGTTACCGGGGGAATGTGGGTTGAGGCCGACTGTAATGTCCCTTCCGGGGAGTCGTTGGTCCGACAGTTCCTCTACGGGGTGCGTTTTATCAAAGAGGAATTTGGTCGAGACTGCAAGATCCTATGGTTGCCGGATGTTTTTGGTTATTCCTGGGCTTTACCGCAGATTATCGCCCAGAGTGGTCTCGAGTATTTTATGACAACCAAGATCAGTTGGAGCCAGTATAACCGGCCGGAGTATGATACCTTTTTATGGCGGGGAATTGATGGGACCGAGGTCTTAACCCATTTTATTACAACTGCCGAAGGAAATAATCCTGGTTTTTATACATATAATGGCATGTTAAATCCGGCCAGTGTACAGGGGGTCTGGAATCACTACCAACAAAAAGATATTAATGATCAGTTATTACTTGCTTATGGCTGGGGTGATGGGGGTGGTGGACCGACCAAGGATATGCTGGAAAGCGGCAGAATTATACAGGACTTGCCAGGACTACCTGAACTCAGGTTTGGTCAGGCCGAACCATTTTTTGCCCGGTTGGCGGAAAAAGTAAAGGATAATCCCAGATTACCGGTCGTCGACGGTGAACTTTATTTGGAATATCACCGCGGTACATATACCTCACAGGCCAGGACCAAACGGAATAATCGCTTAAGTGAGATTTTATATCATAATGTGGAGCTTTTTAACAGTATGGCTGAACAGATGCTGGCTGATTATCGTTATCCCCGGCAGGAAATTAATCGCAACTGGAAAACAATTTTGAAAAACCAGTTTCATGATATTTTACCCGGTTCTTCGATCCGGGAAGTTTATCAAGATAGTGAAAAGGAGTTTAAGCAAGTACTGGAAGAGGGCCATACTTTATTAAGCGACTCACTGCAAGCAATTGCCGGTAAAGTAGCGGTTGCCGGTAAAAAACTGGTCGTCTTTAATCCCCTTTCCTGGCCGCGGGAAGGTACAGTCACTATTCCTTATCAAAAGGAGTTGGCCGACAAATATTTTATCAGCGGTGCAAAGACCAGATTACGGAGTAAAGTAATTAATAACGGGGCGGAAAAAGAGATTTTGCTTTATATACCGGAGGTGCCGGCCCTGGGTTACCGAGCTTTTCAAATTGTTGAACAGAACCCGGGTCCGCTAATTGCTGAAGAGAATAAGGTGACTGTTGCCGATGATCTGATCGAAAATAAATACTTCCGGATTGTCTTAAACCGGCAGGGGCAGATCAGCTCTTTATTTGATAAAGAAGCAGACCGGGAAATCCTGCCGGCAGGGAGGCAGGCTAATCTCTTCCAGGCCTTTGAAGATCGGCCGATGACTTATGATGCCTGGGATATCGACCTCTATTACCGGGAAAAGGAATACCCGGTTGAGGAGCTTGTGGAGAGGGAGATTGAAGAAAATGGCCCGGACCGGGTAGTAATTAGATTTAAGTGGAAGTTTCTTGCTTCACTGATTGAACAGCGGATGATTGTTTACAGTAACAGCCGGCGAATTGATTTTAAGACTGAGCTGGACTGGCAGCAACATCAAATCTTGTTGAAAGTAGCATTTCCGGTCGACCTTAGAGTAACTAAAGCAAGATATGAGATTCAGTTTGGTAATGTTGAACGGCCAACCCACTGGAACACCAGTTGGGATTACGCTAAATTTGAGACGGTTGCCCAGAAATGGGCCGACCTTTCTGAGCAAAACTATGGGGTTAGCCTCTTAAATGATTGTAAATACGGCTATGATATCAAGGACAATCTGCTCCGGCTAACTTTAATCAAATCGGGGATCGATCCCGATCCGGAGGCAGACCAGGGTCGGCACAGCTTTACCTACAGCCTGTACCCGCATCAGGGGGGATGGTTTAGCGGAGGGACGACAGATGAAGCCTTTGCCTTAAATTATCCGCTCTCGGCGGTTTTAGTTAATAGTAAAAAGGGTGAACTGGCCGAGAGTTGTTCCTTTATTGACGTTAATAGCAACAGTGTTATTCTTGATACTGTTAAAAAAGCAGAAGATAGTGAGCAATTAATCTTAAGGTTTTATGAATACGGTAATCAGCGCGATCGGGTTGAAGTAAAGTTGGCCGGAAAAATAAAAAGAGTGAGTGAGTGCAATTTAATGGAAGAAGAGATCGCTCCACTGGAAACAACTGCTCAGGGATTTGTTTTTTCGATTAAACCATATCAGCTCAAAACCTTTAAAGTAGAGTTGAACTAGGGTACTGCTCTAAGAATGGTCAGGGGGTGGCAACCCTCTGGCCTAAAGCAGGAGCTTGTCCGGGAGGGAAGCAAATGGGTCGGTTTAAAAAAAATACATTTGTTTTGCTTATTTTATTTGTCTTATTAGCTGGGGTTATTCGACCAAACGTTTTGGCTGATCATCTCTTTAAACCGGAGATCAGTTATAATCAATATTTAGCAAATTATTCCGGGGCGGTCCGACCGGAAAAGGAGTTAATTATCCCGGCCCTAACTTATCGTGCAACTGATATGGAGATTCAGGTATTAGAGCAACTGCAAGGGGTTAATAAAGTAGTTTTAACGGAAGAAGAGGGTTATATTGAATGGGAGGTCGAAGTAGCTGAAGCCGGACTATATAACATTGCCCTTAACTATTATCCGATTGCCGGTAAAGGAAATCCGATCGAGCGGGAGTTGTTGATTAATGGTATTTTACCCTTTGAAGAGGCTAAATACCTGGCATTTCAGCGGATCTGGGGAGATGCCGAGGAGATAAAGGTAGATAATCAGGGCAATGAACTATATCCCCTCCAGCAGGAGTTTCCTTTCTGGCAGGAGGCAGTTTTAGCAGACACACTCGGTTATTATCGGGAACCCTTTAAATTTTACTTTAGGCAAGGACTAAATACAATCAGATTGGTTTCCCGTCAGGAACCGCTGGCCCTTGCCGAGCTGAAGATCTTTCAACTGCCGCTGGCTCCTACCTATCAAGAGGTTAGCCGCCAATACCGGGAGTACGATACTCAGCAGCACAGCGGAGTTATGATTAAACTACAGGAGAGGGATTCCAGCTATCGGTCAAGTTCAGTCCTCTATCCCCAGTTTGATCAGGGTGACCCGACAATGGAACCTTACCATCCGGTTCTGATCAGGTTAAACTCGATCGGCGGAGGGAGTTGGGATCAGTTAGGCCAGTGGATCAGCTGGGACTTTCAGGTGCCGGCCGATGGTTTTTATAAGATTGCGATTAAAGGGAAACAGGCTTTTCAGCGGGGCAGTTATGTGAATCGCCAAATACTGCTTAACGGTCAGCTCCCCTTCCGGGAGCTGGAAGCAGTTCGTTTTCCCTATAGTAGATATTACCGGTTGTCTGTGCTGGGAGCGGAAGGGACAGATGACCCTTACCTCTTTTATTTAACTAAGGGTAATCACCGCATAACGCTCCAGGTTGTTCTTGGTGATCTGGTTGATGTGATTCGGAAAGTGGAGGATAGTTTATATCAATTAAATAATCTCTACCGACAGATCATTATGATTACTTCAACGGTTCCGGATCCGCTACGGACCTACCAGTTGGCACAAAGGATTCCGGGACTACTGGAAAATTTAGTAGAGCAAAGTAGGGTATTAGCGGGAATTGCCCGGGAGTTAGAAGATTATACCGGACAAAAGGGTGGTAATACGGTGCTTTTACTGGATTTTTCCCGGCAATTACAGGGACTGGCTGCGCAACCGGAAAGTATTCCCGGCCGGTTAGGACAATTTCGCGATAATCTTGCCTCTTTGGGGAGTTGGTTGCTGGGAGTAAGGCGCCAACCCTTAGCGATCGACTATCTGATTATTGCCTCTCCGGAAGTAAAACTACCGGAAGTCACCCCGACGGCACAACAGCTATTAAACCATGAATCAAAGGCTTTTGTGGCCTCTTTTACCCATAATTACAATCTGGTCGGTAATGTATATCAGCCGGAAGGGACAATAGTGCGGGAACCCTTGCGGGTCTGGGCCGGTTTTGATCGTTCTAAAGCCCAGATCTTAAAGCGCTTGATTGAAAATAAATTTACACCGGAGACCGGGATACCGGTTAATCTGGAGATCATTGATATCGGAACCCTTTTACCGGCAACCCTGGCCGGTAAAAATCCCGATGTGGCAATTGGCTTGCCCCCGGGGCAACCATTGAATTTTGCCTTAAGGGGGGCGGTAGCCGATTTAAGCCAGTTTGCCGATTTTGCCGAGGTTGCCAGGCGCTTCAAGGCCAGTGCCCTGGTCCCCTTTATGTTTCGGGATAGTGTTTATGCCCTCCCCGAACAACAACCCTTTCCCATGCTTTTTTATCGAAAGGATGTTTTACAGGAAAATGGTCTGACTGTACCAGAAACCTGGGATGATGTGATGGAGATTATTCCCGAACTCCAGAAGAATAATATGGAATTTGGTTTTCCTTTCTCCGCACCTCCCCGGGTAACCAGCCTTAGTATTGGAAATATTAGTGGCGCAGTCGGTAGCCTTTCTTCCAGTGGCGGGGTGTTGACTTTGGTTACCTTTCTGAATCAAAGTGGTGAAGAACTCTTCATTGAAGACGGCTTGGCAACCAATTTTGATGATGAAAGGGCGATTGCGGCCTTCACTCGTTGGACCGAATTATATGAGCTATATAATCTCCCTTTACTGTATAACCCGGCTAATCGCTTCAGAACCGGTGAGATGCCGATCCTGATCACCGGGTATACCTTCTATAATCTTTTAACGGTCTTTGCTCCGGAGTTAAGAGGGAAATGGGATTTTACGCTGGTCCCGGGGACCGTGCGCACCGATCGGGTAATTGATCGTTCGATTCCGGCCGGAGCGGCCGGGATGGCCGATGCTTCCGGTCGGCCGCTGCCCCCAGCCTCCGGTCCGGGAACGGTGATTATGGAGCTTGCTCAGGATAAGACGGCGGCCTGGGAGTTTTTAAAGTGGTGGACCAGTGCCGCGACTCAGGTCAGCTTTGGCCGACAACTGGAGAGTTTAATGGGGCCTGCCGCCCGCTATCCGACCGCTAATCTAGAAGCACTCAGCCTCCTACCCTGGTCAGCGAGAGATTACCAGAAGTTATCGGAGCAGTTGGAGTGGGTGAAAGGGGTACCGGAAATTCCCGGAGGTTATTTGATCGGTCGGTATCTAGATAATGCTTTTCGGCAGGTAGTTTATTATAATAAACCGGCCCGGGATACACTACTTGACTATAATTACTTAATTAATGAAGAGATTACCCGCAAACGCAAAGAATTTGGTCTACCGGTCAGTCTGGCCGAATTAGAAGAAAAATGGCATAAGCTATACTGGCAACAAGGTTTCTAGCCGAGGGAGGGATAAAATGCGCGCAATTCCAAGTAAAGGCAAAATAAACTTACCAAGCAGCTACCAAAATAGATTTAGCCTGTTTCTGCAAGATCTGTGGCGTGACCGCATCTCATATTTTTTTCTCGCCCCTTATGGTATCCTTTTTTTGGGGTTTACCGTACTACCGGTTTTAATCGCTATTTTTTTCAGTTTTAACTATCATAATATGCTGCAACCCCCGCAGTGGGTTGGTTGGCAGAACTACTTTCGTTTATTCCTGGCTGATGATATTTTTTTGATCGCCGTTAAAAATACCTTTATTTTTGCGGCGATCACCGGGCCAATTAGTTATTTTCTTTGTTTTTTCTTTGCCTGGTTGATCAACGAACTCCAACCCCGGATCAGGACGATCCTATCGGCTATTTTTTATGCCCCTTCGATCTCCGGTTATGCTTTTATGATCTGGCAAATTATGTTTAGTGGTGATTCCTATGGTTATATTAATGGATTTCTCCTTTACTGGGGTCTGATTGATGAGCCAATTCAGTGGCTGCTTGATCCCCAATGGATGATGCCGGTAGTAATTGTGGTCGTTCTCTGGATGAGCATGGGGACCAGTTTCCTGGTTTTTATTGCCGGTTTACAGGGGATTGACCCCAAGCTTTATGAGGCGGCTGCGGTCGATGGGATTAAAAACCGTTGGCAGGAACTCTTCTATATTACTCTGCCGGCAATGAAAGGATATCTGATGTTTGGAGCGATCATGTCGATCACGCAATCCTTTGCTGCTGCCGGGTATATTATTCCGCTGGTCGGGTTTCCCAGTACTGATTATGCCGGTAGAACAGTAGTTACACACTTGCTTGATTATGGTAATGTCCGTTTTGAAATGGGCTATGCTTCAACGATTGCTGTGGTCCTTTTTGTAGTGATGATCCTTACCCAGCAGTTGGTGCAGCGCTTACTACGTAATTTAGGCAGTTGAGGGAGGGACTTAAATGAATTTTAGAATCCACCGGAAAAGGGTTACTCGTTCATTCGGCGGTGATATGGTAATATTTGTGGTATTGTTAGCGGGTGCCGCTTTTTCTGCCCTGCCTTTAATCTATATAGTTTCTAATGCCTTCAAGCCTTTAAATGAACTGTTTTTGTTTCCGCCTCAGTTCTTTGTGCGTAACCCGACCCTGGATAATTTTAAAGACCTGTTAATTATTATGGCTGATTCCTGGATACCTTTTTCTCGCTATCTGTTTAATACGATCTTTATAACGATTGTCGGGACAGGTGGGCATGTTATTTTTGCCTCAATGGCGGCTTTCGTCCTGTCCAAGCATCAATTTCGGGGACGTAAGCTCTTCTTTACGCTGGTGGTCTTTTCACTGATGTTTTCGCAGGAGGTTGTTGCCATCCCGAAGTATCTGACGATGACCTATCTGGGCTGGATTGATCATTATGCTGCAATTATTCTGCCGGCCTGGGCGATGAGTTTAGGTTTGTTTTTGATGAAACAGTTTATTGATGCGATGATCCCGGATACTTTACTGGAAGCGGCCCGTCTTGACGGAGCCAGTGAGCTCAGAATTTTTTGGCAGATTGTAATGCCGATTGTTAAGCCGGCCTGGCTAACCCTGACCATTTATTCTTTTCAGGAATTGTGGCGTCGTTTCGGTGGCGAGTTTATCTATAGCGAACAGTTAAAGACACTACCTTATGCCTTTAATCAGATCATTTCCGGTGGTATTGCCTGGGCCGGGGTAAGCTCTGCCGTTGCCCTGGTTATGATGGGGGTGCCGATTATTATCTTTATTATCAACCAGAGTAAAGTAGTTGAAACGATGGCGACATCCGGTCTGGATTAAGGCCATTTATAAGGAGGGAAGGGCTTGAAGTCGATTAAGAACGGTTTAACAATACTCGTAGCTGGCTTGGTTTTTTTATTAAATTTAGGAATTAATGCCTCTTCAGCTCCAATTTATCAAAATCCGGACAGTTATCTTTATAATTTTCACGGGGAAGCGATCGCCGGCCCGGCTGTCTACCGCGTAAAAAAGGTAATAACTGATGTTGAGCTGGGTCTAGGGAATTTTAAGTCCCCACAGGATCTATTTGTCCGTCATAATCGGATCTACCTGGTTGATTCAGGGAATAACCGGATTATTTGTTTTAATCAAGATTGGGAAGTACTTGATATTATCAGCCAGTTTAGTCGGGCTGGCCAGGCCGATTCCTTTAACAACCCCACCGGTATTTTTGTCAGTAATTCCGGGAAAATCTATCTTGCCGATCTGGGTAACCGGAGGATTGTGATCTTTGACCAACACTGGAATTACCTACGGGTGATCCAGCCGGCAACCTTGAGTATTGATGAAAGCGGGGCCAAAAGTTTTTCTTTTCACCCCCGTAAGGTAATTGTTGACCGGGCGGAGAGGATTTATGTAATTGCCCAGGGAATTTATGACGGTTTGGTTGAGTTTGATGAAAAAGGTATTTTTAAAGGTTTTATCGGGGCACCCCGGGTTTCACCAAACCTGGTCGATTATATATGGCGGAGAATTGTCACCAGGGAACAGCGAGAGCGTTTGGCCCTTTTTCTGCCCACTGAATACAGTAATTTTGACCTGGACCACAAGGGCTTTATTTTGGCAGTGGCAGCGGGGAGAGGGATTGGTGAGGAAGAAGTAATCAAGCGACTAAACCCGTCAGGTGGTGATGTGTTGCGCAGAAACGGTTTTTTTCCGCCGGTCGGTGATATAGATTATCCTGATCCGGAGATTTATCCGGAGCTTAAGGTCGCCGGACCGTCTCTCTTGGTGGATATCTGTGCTCAGAGTTACGGGCTCTATAGTGTGCTGGACCGCAAACGGGGTCGAATTTTTACCTATGATGATAACGGCAATTTACTCTATGTTTTTGGGGGGAGCGGTCGGCAAAAAAAGCATTTTCGGGTCCCGGTCGCCCTGGAGAATATCGGTGAACAATTATTGATCCTGGATAGTGCGGCCAACAAGGTTGTCGTCTTTGAGCCAACCAGGTATGCCCGTTTAATTCAGAGCGCTAAAAAATATTATCAGTCCGGGCAATATGACCAGGCAACCAGGATGTGGCAAGAGGTTTTAAAACATAATAGTAATATGGAATTGGCTTACAGCGGGATTGGTCGTTCTTTGCTCCGTCAGCGTAAGTTTAAGGAGGCGATGGCTACCTACCGCCTGGGTAATGACCGGGTAGGTTATTCCAAGGCTTTTGGTCTTTATCGGCGTCAGTATATTAGTCAGCGCTTTGGGATGCTTATGACCGGATTGGTGCTATTGATTTTACTGGTGTTGCTGTTCAAAAAAATGGGATTGTTCGGTCAGATCAAGGCAGCGCTAAGCCTCAGGAAAACAAGCCCAGACCAAAAGTGGTATCTTAATTTGTTTGATAGTTTAAAGTATGCCCTTTATGTGATCATTCATCCCTTTGACGGTTTCTGGGATTTAAAGTATGAGAAACGGGGGAATGTCTTAGCGGCTTCAGTCCTGCTGTTGTTGGTAAACCTTACATATATCTTGATGCGGCAATATACCGGATTTATTTTTAATACCCGGGATTTAAATGATTTAAACATCTATCTGGAGTTGATCAGTGTCCTTGTACCGTTTTTTTTATGGTGTATCGTCAATTGGGCTTTAACCACCCTCTGGCAGGGCAAAGGTACTTTCCGGGATATCTATATTTATACGGCCTATGCCCTGACCCCGCTCATTCTGATTAATATACCTTTGACCATGATCAGTAATTTGATTACAAGTAGTGAGGGGGCTTTTTACTATTTTTTTCTGGTAGTGGCTTTACTCTGGTCAATTATGTTGGTCTTTTTTGCGACAATGGTTACCCACCATTTTGAACTCAAAAAAACATTTTTTATATCAATTTTTATTATTGTCGGGATGGGTGTGGTGCTTTTTATCGGCCTCTTATTTTTCAGTGTAATTTCTCAGATGGTCGGATTCTTTAATAACTTAAGGACAGAGCTGATTTACCGGCTATAGTGATCAAGGGGGTTAGCGTTAATGAAAGATCGAGCAATTTATTTAATTTTTTTCCTGATAATAGCAAGTTGTTTTACGATAAAGGCAGCAAATAACGGAGAGCTGGCCGGGTTTACCCTGGTAGCGGAAAATCAGGCCCTCCGTTTCTATCTCGATCAGGAAACAACAGAATTTGCTGTTTATAGGAAAGATACCAGGCAGATCTGGTATTCCAATCCCCGGAATCTTGAGCAGACGGAGCGGATTGCTTATGGGAGTGCGCGCGACAAACTCCGTTCCCAGTTATCGATTACTTATTTTATTACCGGTGATAAACGGTTGACAATGGATAACTATAATCAGAGCATTAAATATCAACAATTTGAAATAAAACCGCTTAAAAATGGGGTCAGGATTGATTATCTGTTAGGGAAAAAGTGGTTGGAAGAGGATTACCTTCCGATCATGGTTAGTCAAGAGCGTTTTGAACAGTTAATCTTAGCCCGGCTCGTTCGTCCCGCCGACCGGGAATTTATTAAAAAACGCTATGAACTTATTTCACTGGAAAAAAGGCCTGAGCCGGTGGAAAATAAAGATGCCCAAAGGCTGTTCGGTGATTATCGACTTTATTCTCATAGTAACCGGGAGGAGGAAGTAGCGGCTACCTTCCTGGATTATAGCCCGAATAAACTCAATCAGGTTGAACTGATTGAAATGTTAGTTACTCAGTTGGTTGAATATAATAACAAATTCCAGCTTAATTTAGACGTGACGGGAGAGCATGTTGCCCAATTGCGGGGCAATCCCACCTATATCCTCAGAAATGATGTCCCCAAGTGGGATTTGCCGGAGATAATTAGAATTGTTCAAGAGAGTGGTTACCAACCGGAAGATATCCAGCATGACCATCGGATCAATAACCTCGATCAACCTCGACCCAATAATATGGTCTTTGCGATCCCGGTTGAATATCGCCTGGACGGTCCGGACCTGCTGGTCAATATCCCGGTCGACGAGATTAGCTATCCCCAGGATATCATTAATGAGCAGGGTAATAAAACCGATTTTCCCTTACATGCCATTGAGCTATTGGAGTACTTTGGGGCGGCAGACAGCGAACAAGCGGGCTATATTTTCGTCCCGGACGGACCGGGGGCTTTGATCAGACTTAATAACGGCAAGATTAATGCCCTTCCCTATATCCAGCCCCTCTATGGACTTAACTATACTACTATGCCCCAAAAGGAAAAACTAAATAACCTTCAGCAGAATTACCTCCCGGTTTTTGCCCTGAAAGAGGGAAGTCAAGCCTGGTTGGCAATTATTGAAGAAGGGGATGCCCTGGCCAGTATTAAAGCCGATATTGCCGGAAGGAATAATTCCTATAATTCTGTCTGGACAAAATTCACCACTATTCCCAAAGGAACAGTTACTTTACAGATGGAGACGGAGAATGAAAATGAGCAGGGGCGGGAACGATTAATCAATATTTATCAATCCCGGATCTATCAGGGTAATATTAGACTCCGCTATCGTTTTTTGAGTGGAACGGCAGCCAATTATACCGGGATGGCTTTGAGCTATCAGGAATATTTGCAACAAAAGGGGTTAAGCCGGCTAACTCCCGCAGATGATATCCCCTTTTATCTGGAGTTGATCGGGGCCTTTGATCAAAAAGAGGTTGTGTTGGGGGCCCCCAGACAGGTGGTAAAGCCCTTAACCACCTACCGGCAGGCCGAGGAGATTTTACAGGAGTTGATCGACGGCGGTGTTTCCAATATCAAGTTAAAATATAACGGGATGCTGGCCGGTGGCTTAGCACAGCAATTTCCTTCCCGTTTCAGACCGGAAAAGGTTTTAGGTCAACAAAGGGATTTTCAAAGACTAACTTCTTTTTTATCTGCTCATCAGATTTCTTTTTATCCCGAAGTCTGTTTTTTAAATGTTTACCGGGACAGTCTTTTTGATCATTTCCGGGCCGGGTCTGATGCTGCCCGTTTCCTCGATTATGGGGTAGCCAGAATTTATGATTATAATCTGGCTACCTATCAGTACCAACCGGATGAGCATGTGACGATTCTGTCCCCACACCGCCTGGATAGTTTGCTTTCCCAATTCCTCAGTGATTTTACTGGTGATCAACTGACCGGTATTTCCCTGCGGGAGATGGGGCGACAGTTGAATTCAGACTTTCGGAAAGACCCGACGGCATTAGTGGATCGCCAACAATCCCTGGTGCTGATTCAAAGACAGCTGGAAAAATTAAAGCAACATAAATTCAGCATAATGGTGAACGGGGGTAACGGATTTCTTTTACCACTGGTCGACCATATTGTTAATATGCCTTTTACCGGTAATAATTTTAATATTATTGATCAGGAAGTCCCCTTTTTTCAGATCTCTCTGCACGGATATGTTAACTATGCCACTCCTCCTTTAAATCTGGGGGAAGAGTCCCGCCGGGGTTTACTCAAGGCGCTGGAGACCGGTGCCAGCCCTTATTATAAATGGACCTATCAGCCTTCATCTTTGCTCAAAGGGACGAGTTATGCCCACGATCTTTTGGCCAGTTATTATCGGGATTGGCTTAGCGAGGCCGGTGAGTTATACCGGGAGGTAAATCAAGTCCTACATGGCTTACAGGATAAGCGGATTATCGGGCACCGGCAGTTGGCGGAAAATGTTTATTTAACTAGCTATGAAAACAGCTGTTCAATTGTGGTTAATTATAATCAACAAGCAGTAACAGTAAACGGCATAACGGTTGCGGCCGAAGGTTATCAGGTTTTAGAGGAAGGGAGCTTACGATGATATTTAAAAAAAGATCACTTAGTGCCAAAAAGAGTTGGCTGGGCTTTTATTTCATTCTGCCCTTTATTTTCGGCTTTCTTTTCTTTTTTCTTTATCCCTTTATCCAGTCAATCGTCTTTAGTATGAGCCGATTGGTGATCAATCCTGATGGTTATAGTCTAGCTTTTGTCCGTTGGGAAAACTACCGCAAAGCCCTTTTGGTCCATCCCGATTTTTTGCGGGTCTTTCTAACAACAATTAGTAATATCCTGGCCGATGTCCCCTTAATTATTTTCTTTAGTATCTTTGCCGCCCTTCTGCTTAATCAAAGATTTAAAGGGCGACTCCTGGTCAGGACGATCTTCTTTCTGCCGGTGATTATGGGAGCAGGAATTATCCTTGCCCTGGAAAGGACTGATTTTATGACCGAGTTGTTACAGACCGGTCAAGATCTCCCGGGCGGTTTTCTCAGTGGCTCTTCTTTGAAGGCTTTTCTATTACAATTGAAGCTGCCGGAGCTTGGCCTGAAGTATATCCTCAATATTGTCGACAAGGTGCCGATCATTATCCGGGCTTCCGGTATCCAGATCTTAATTTTTCTGGCCGGTTTGAAAGCAATTCCTTCGTCTTTGTACGAAGCTTCCAAGGTTGAAGGGGCTACCGGTTGGGAAGATTTCTGGTTTATCACCCTGCCCTTAATTAGCCCGCTGATTGTGACAAATATTGTTTATACAGTAATTGATTCTTTTACTGCCGGGAGTAATGACTTAGTAAAACTGATCAGGGATACTGCCTTTGGGGGAGCCGGTTATGGGGTCTCTACCGCTATGGCCAATCTGTACTTTTTTACAATTGCCTTGCTCCTGGCAATCACCGTTGTCATTAGCGCCAGATGGGTCTTTTATCAGGAAGATTAGGAGGGAGGAAGACTATGTTAAAGCTATTTAAATCAATTAAAGTTTACAAAATGCAAGCGCTCGGACTGGGCTTGCTCCGTTGGGTATTAATCGGCGGGATCTGTTATATCATTATTTTTCCGGTCTTAAGTAAATTGTCATCATCATTTATGACTATTCCCGATATTTTTGATAAAACAGTTATGTGGATTCCCCGTAACCTTACCCTGGATAATTACCGTTTCGCCTTTGCTGAAATGGAGTATCCCCAGGCCTTTATTAATACTTTAGTTTTAACATTAACAATCAGTATATTCCAGCTTTTGGCCTGCACTTTGATCGGTTATGGTTTTGGTCGGTTTAATTTTTGGGGTAAACAGTTATTTTTTGCTTTGGTTATTTTTACCTTGATTGTGCCCCCGCAGATGATCATGATTCCCCTTTACCTGAACTTTAAGAATTTTAACCCGCTGGGTTTACTCCCGGGAGGGGGGATCAATCTGTTAGGTTCTTTCTGGCCCTTTATTTTGACTGCGCTCAGCGGAACCGGCCTGAGGAATGGTCTCTTTATCTATATTATGCGTCAATTTTTCAAAGGGATGTCCCGTAGTTTGGAGGAAGCGGCCTATGTGGACGGGGCCGGTCCTTTAAGGACTTTTTTTCAGATCATGTTGCCCGGGGCTACTCCGGCCCTAATCATTGTATTTCTTTTTTCCTTTGTCTGGCAGTGGAATGATTATTTCTTCACTAATATCTTTATGGGTAGTGGTTCCCAACTTTTACCGATTATGCTCAATGATCTAATTTATCAGATTGATCCTTCTTTGCGGACAACTGCCTATGCCTCTATTATTAATAATACCGGGAGCCTGTTGTTTATGGCCCCGTTACTGCTTCTTTATGCCGTTCTCCAGCGGTATTTTGTAGAGAGTATCGAGCGTACCGGTCTGGTAGGTTAATGAAAACCGAGGTTAGTTAATCATTTTAACAAGGGGGTGATTAGCTCGGCTTAAGTTAAAGTTGGTTTGCTTGTAAAAAATCATAACGGAGGGAAGAAAATGAATAAGAAAAAGGTATTTAGCATCGGGATAGTTTTATTGTTGTTCATGTTGAGCACAGTAGGTGGGATTAAGGCTTACGACTTTGGTAAGATTGACCTGCAAGGGCAGACAGTTAACGTTATCTCCTGGACTGACCGCTTACAGGAAATTCGGGATAAAATACCCGGCCGGATCGAAGAGGCCGAAAAGAGGTTTAACTGTAAAATTGTCTATCAGGGACTACCTTATGATAAAATGAACGAAGGTTTGATGAACAGGCTGTTGGCCGGGGAATCGACCCTTGATATCTGGAATATTAATCATGAAATATTCTGGAAACTATTACCGCAAAATGTCTTTGCCCCGGTAAATGATGTGCTGAATGAGCAGTATTACCAAAGACTGCCCCAGGAACACCAGAACACGATGAATGTCCTTTCCTATCAGGGTAAGAAATATGGCTTTAGTACCTTTGGGACTCTTTTTGGGGCGATGAGGTTCGTGATTTTTAATAAAGATATGTTTGAGAATGCCGGTCTTCAAAATCCACATTATTATTACCAACAGGGTGAATGGACCTGGGAAAAGGCGGCTGAACTGGCTAAAGCCTTAACCAAAGATAACAATGGGGACGGGGAGATTGATCAGTATGGTTTCGGTCATATCTGGCGGTATGATTTAGTACTGGCTAATGGCAGTCGGTTGACCCGGGAAAAGGACCAGCAAAGGATTTTTAGTATGGATGAGCCGGCTGCACTGGAGGCTTTTGAAACTTATTACCGCTGGTCCAGTGTAGAAGGTATTGCGGAGCTGGGTGATAATAGCGGTGATAATTTCAGGGACGGTCGTTATGCGATGCAGCCGATTGAAGTGTGGCGGATTCACTGGATCAGAGGTGGCTTTAACTTTGAATTTGGGATTGTTCCTTTGCCGCTGGGACCAAAAGCTGAGCGCTATGCTTATCCCCAGTTATCAATGGAGACCTTTGTTCTGCCGGCCAATGCTCAGGAAAAAAAGGCTTTAATTGCCGTGGCTGATTTCCTCTGGCAACCGGACGATTATGACACCCAGGACTATATTGTTGAAAATGCCCCGGATCGATTGAGTGCCAGTATTTGGTGGGAAGGGCTACAGACCTGGGACGGCGATATCCTGATGTTAAGCTCGATCTTACCTGATGAGTGGGAGGAAGCGATGGAGGCGATTGAAAATGCAGATAAAACACCGGCTGCGGCCATTGCTGAGGTCAAAGGCAAGGTGCAGGCCAGCATCAATGACCTCTTTAACTATTAGGATTAAAACCTAGGAGGTATTTCTATGTTAAATAAATTATTTAAGGTATTTTTGTTGACGATCCTATTGCTTGGGATCAGTTCCGGTAGTATGGCTAGTATTCCTGATAGTGCCTGGGTTAATATTGATAATACCAGTGAACGGATTGACTACCGGGGGATGTGGAATTCACTGATTTTTAGAGATTCGTATGCTCAGACCGAAGCTGCTGCCCACCACCGGGCTTATGCTGAATTTACCTTTGAAGGGACGGCGGTCCGCTTGCTCGGTTCAATCGGCAACAGAAATGGTCTGGCCGAGATATATCTGGACGGTAAGCTTGAGGCGACAATAGATTGCTATAGTAGTGACCGAACAGCCCAGCAGGTTCTTTACCGTAAAGATGGGCTAACTAAAGGACAACATACGATTAAAGTCGTTGTTACCGGTCGGAAAAATACGGCGGCACTGAGCAGTTTTGTAATGGTAGATGCCTTTTCCTATCTGCCTACCCTCAGTGATGCGATCAGACTGACCGAGGATATTATTAATCGGTCGGTGATTGGTGCACCGGTACCCGGCGAAAAACTAAGTGTTTATTATCCCCTTAAAGCGGTTGAGGAAGCTAAAATAGTACTGCAAACAGCAGGACAGGTCAATAACGTGAGTGAGCTTGCGCCGTCGACTGAGATTAATACAGTGGCTTACATGAACCGAGCCAGGCGGGAGTTGGAAGATTCCTTAGTTGATCAACTATTTTTTGCCGATCAAACAGAACAGGGGGCTAATGCGGTCGTAGATGCCGGTAGTCCGCTTTGGGTCAAGGGTAAATTAGGTAATGCCCTTAAATTGGACGGTCGTAATGATCGTTTAATTGTATCACACCGGGATTATCTTAGTCCGACGGATCAAATTACCGTTGAAGCCTGGATTAAAGCCGACCAGTGGAAAAATAATACCTGGGAAGGGGTAATTGTGGGCAAAGACGGTGACCGGGGAGGAAATAGGGGTTATACTCTTCGTACCGGTAAAAACGGCACGGTTGAGTTTGTAGTGACCACTCCTGGTTGGACCGCCGCAACCTCTGAGCCGATAATGGAGACCGGGAAATGGTACCATGTCGCCGGGGTTTTTGACAGTAAGACGATTAAAATCTATATTAACGGGGAACTACAGGCGACTACCGAAGTAACCCAACCATTAAACTTCTCTGACTTTGATTTATTTATTGGTGATTGTGCCGCCTGGCAGGGAAGGATTTTTAATGGTATAATTGACGAAGTCAGGATCTGGAAGCTGGCCCGTTCGTCCGCAGAGATTAAAGCAACAATGAATCAGGAATTAAGCGGGAATGAAAGTGGTCTGCTGGCCTATTGGGATTTCAATCAGCTAAACTGAGTAAGCTCGAGCAGGTAACTTAACGGTTAAATATATTGTGCTGATTGGCAGTTTTGGTACTCCATTGACCCCTTCCGGGGGGCCAATGGAGTACCCCCTTAAAAAAGGCTAACAATGGAGGGATAAATAATATGAGAATATGTTGGCAGGTAATGGTTGTATTTCTCTGTTTTTTGATGCTAATAACTATCGGGATAGAGGTACAGGCTAAACAACCATATTCTTCTTATTGGTATCCGGCAGGATTACTAAACTGGAATCCGGAAAATGACCCTGATGCCAAATTTAATCGAGGGAGTATCCCATTACAAGAGCGCTTGATTGGTCAGCGGGTAAATCCGGCAACCAGTGATCAGGCTAAAGTGATGGCGATATCGATTATGTATCCCAGTACCAGTGGTGCCCCTTCTCAGGGCGGAAATACTTTTGATATCTATGCCTTTAGTTACTGGCAATACATTGATACGCTAATTATGTGGGGGGGATCGGCCGGTGAGGGTTTAATCTTATCGCCCAGTGCCGATGTGATTGATGCCGCCCATAAAAATGGGGTTAGTGTTCTAGGGACGGTCTTCTTTCCACCTAGTGTTTACGGGG
The DNA here is from genome assembly GCA_022360715.1 of Halanaerobiales bacterium. GTDB lineage: Bacteria > Bacillota > Halanaerobiia > Halanaerobiales > DTU029 > JAKSCG01. Next base: position 39,619 of record JAKSCG010000044.1, on the reverse strand, counting down.
GAAAATTTGAATGGGTCGAACAATTCTTGCAACAAAGGGCAGACGGCTCTTTTCCCGTGGCCGATAAATTAATCGAAGTGGCCGACTATTATGGGTTTGACGGCTGGTTTATTAATCAGGAGACGGGCGGTGGGGATTACTACTATGCCCAGAAAATGCAGCAATTCCTCGCCTATTTCCAGGATGAAAAATCGGAAGAAATGCAGGTGATCTGGTATGATGCGATGGATGTATCGGGGAGAATCAGGTGGCAGGGTGCATTAAATGATCGAAACGCTATGTTTTTCCAGGAAGCTGATGGCTTATTTATTGATTTTCGTTGGCGGTCTGCTTATTTCAGGGGGAAAGATGTTTTAGGGGATTCTAGTGAGCGGGCCATTGCTATGGAGAGGAGTCCTTATGACTTGTATGCCGGTCTGGATGTTCAAGCCCAGGGGACTCAAAGTCGCTATCCGTATTGGTCCAAAATATTCCCGCCCGATTCACCGGCAATAGTTTCCTTGGGTTTATACTGCCCCAATTGGACCTTTAGTAGTTCGAAAGATATGACCGAATTTTATCAAAAAGAGGAATTATTCTGGTCCGGGATCAATCGAAATCCGGCTCAGCCCTTGCTTGAGATTGATGATTCCAATCAATCAGGCCAGTGGCCCGGGATTGCCCGTTTTATTACTGCTAAGTCACCAATTATCGGCAAAAGGTTTTTAACCAATTTTAATACCGGTCATGGAAAAATATATGCTGTTAAGGGGGAGGTAATGTCCGGGCAGGATTGGCATAATAGGAGTCTTCAGGATGTTTTGCCGACCTGGCGGTGGATTGTCGAATCCACCGGGGAAGGGTCTTTGAAACCTGAGTTTGACTGGGATAATGCCTATTATGGAGGTAGTTCGCTCAAGATTGCCGGTAGAGCTGAGCGCAATAGCGCTAATCATATTAAGCTTTACAAAACAAAAATACCGGTAAAAAGAAATACAAAGTTAGAGATTGTCTATCAAACTCCTTTACCCTATCCATATTTACAGGTCGGGATTGCTTTTGCCGAAAATCCCCAAGCTTTTACCTTCTTTGGTGTAGGAGAGATCAATCCAAACGGATGGACTAAGCAATCTGTTTCTTTACATAAATATCGCGGCCAAGAGATCGCGGCCATTTCCTTAAAAATTGAAAGTGATCACACGATCGAAGATTATTCGCTTAACATTGGGGAGATATCCATCAATGCTGACCGGCAATTTAATCGCTTTAGTAAAAGAAGGCATATCCATCGTCCCCGGATTTTAGCAACTGATTTCCGGGACGGGATTTATACCGATCTCAGACTGGAATGGAGAAAAAGGGGCAGAACGGCTAAACAGTATGAAATATATCGGATTAGGCCGGATCAGAGCAGGGAGTTTTTAGGAGCAACCCCTAATACAGTTTATTATATTCCCGAACTAAAACGCTTGAACAAAGAAGATATAACTGAACTGGAGGTAGTTGCCCTCTCGCCGAATAATATCCATGGAAAAGGGGTCAAGGTGAGTTTTGCTTGGCCGGAATATCCTGCGCCTCAAGCAAATTTTAGCGTTGATCATACTTTAATTGCCCCTGACCAGCAAGTAGCTTTTTTTGACCTTTCCTCAGAGGTGACTGAAAGCTGGCAGTGGGAATTTGAGGGGGGAATTCCCGGGACCAGTACGGAGAGGAATCCGGTAGTGCGCTATCCGCAAGAAGGTGTTTATGCCGTTACTTTAATTGCCCAAAATACTGAAGGACAGGATCTTCTGACGAAAGAAAGTTTGATTACAGTTAGTACTAAGGCCAATTTGCTGGAAAATGTAGCCCTTCAGGCCCAGGTAAGTGCCAGTTCTTTTGTTAATAACCAAGAGAATCCCAGTTTCGCTGTTAACGGTAAGCTTAGTGACAAATGGTGTGCGGTAGGTGAGCCTCCCCACTGGTTATTACTTGATCTGGGGGAACTCTATCATCTGGCCGGATTTAAGATAAGCCATGCCGAAGCCGGTAATGAATCGTCCCATTATAATACCAGGGCCTATCGGATTGAAGTAAGCCAAAACGGAAGTAACTGGTTAGAAGTAGTTAATGTGCTCGATAATTCTGCTGGCGTCAGTACCGATCCGGTCAAGGTGACGACCGCCAGATATGTTCGATTATCGATCCTTGTCCCTACCCAGGGCGGAGATACGGCTGCTCGAATCTATGAATTTGAGGTATATGGCTATCGGTAATCACTTTAAAACAAGTTACTTAGATCATAGACCCTGAATTTGGTTCGGGGTCTATTTTAATTAAATTGACAGCTTCCACTTGGTATTATATATTATCATTAGTACGCAAATATTTCCTGGATGAGGGGGTGGTGCTGATCTCGGTACAACGACCTGAACTTGCAACCGAAAGATTATTGTTAAAACAATTTGAGCAAAGCTATTTGGCTGATTACAAAGTTATTATGGGCCAGGATTTGGTTGGTAAACAACTGCCGAAAGGTCGGGGATTTAGCCCTGATGAGACAGAGCAGCTTTTTAATAATATTATTAAATTCTGGCAGAAAAACGGTTTTGGGATCTGGGCAGTTGTAGAGAAAAGATCAGGACAATTGATTGGGCATTGTGGTTTAAATCATGTTAATGAATTAAACCAGGTAGAGATTCTCTATGCGCTTTCGCCAGATTACTGGGGAAAAGGTTATGCGACAGAGGGAGCTCATGCTTCAATAAAGTTCGGCTTTGATCTGTTAAAACTTGATAAAATTATTGGGCTGACTAAATTGGAAAATGAAGCATCAATCAAGGTGTTAGAAAAGCTCGGGTTAAGTTATCAGGGTAATAAGCGGGTTTTTGGCATAGAATGCCGGTATTTTGAAATTGGAGAGCAAGAGTTTAAACGGAAATCAGGTTGTTAATTTTTGACTGGATAAGAAGGGGTTGGTAATGATTAAAAAAATAATATTTTTAACACCATTAATTTTAATAATTATATTGTCAGGAATCGTGCTGGCGGCTGACCGCGATATCAAGGAAAAGCTACTTGTTGACTTATTTAATCTGGAAGATAATCTGGTGACAGATTTATTTGACTCTTCATTCCTGGAACAGGTTCCGGCCGGAAAAGTAATTGAAATACTGGATATGTATAAAAGTACACTGGGTAGTTTAAAAGAGGTAACTACTACCGAGGGGGGTTATACCCTTGTCTTTGAAAAAGGAAACGCCCCGGCTACAATAGTGTTGAATAAAGATAATCAGATTACCGGACTACAGTTTGGGATGTGGACTTTAACTGAGGATTCAGCCGATCGCATTTTAGCACAATTTGAGGAAATGGCAGGTGCTGTCTCAGTTTGTGTTATCAAGGACAATCAGGAGATATTATTGGACTATAATGCCGATCAACCGCTGGCAGTCGGTTCTGCCTTTAAATTATATATTTTACAGGCAGTCTATGATCAGGTCCGGGCGGGCAACATTTCATGGGATAGCCTGCTCTTAATCAATCAAGAGAATAAATCCTTTCCTAGCGGAATATTACAGGATTGGCCGGTTCAAACACCGCTTACGGTTAAGACCCTCACTAATTTGATGATCTCAATTAGTGATAATACAGCGACTGATCATTTGCTCGATTATATAGGGCGAGAAAAGATCGAAGAGTATGTACCGGCAGTAACTAAGCCGTTTTTAAAGACAGTTGAGGCCTTTAAGATAAAATATAGTCTGGAGCCGGAGCGGCAGGGAAAATATATCCGGGGAGATCTGGCTGAAAAAAAGGATATGCTGAATGAACTGAAAGATTATGAACTGGATATAAACCAGCTGGTGCATGATTCTCCTACTTTAATCGAAGAAGTAGAATGGTTTTTTACTACTAAAGAATTATGTAAGGTGATTTATGCCCTCCGAGCAGCTGAGGAATTAAGAATCAATCCGGGTTTAGTCGAAGCGGCGAAATGGCATATTGCAGGATATAAGGGCGGGTCAGAGCCCGGGGTCCTCCAATATACCCATCTGCTGCAAAAAGGCCAAGATGACCCTGTTTATGCAATTGCGGTTACGGTAAATAATCCTGCTGATTTGGTAGATTCGGCCCTAGTAACAGAATTGACCATACGATTAATCTCCTTAATTGAGCAGGGAAAACTATAGGGGAAGAGCGAACAATGTCAAAATAGTTAAGACCGGTATATGGAAATGAAAAAGCCCCTTAAATTAAAGGGGCTTTTTGGTCCTTATTCATTGGAAAAATATTTTAATACCGGATTGTTCCGGTCAATATAGATCTTGGTATTTTCATCTACCCCGTTTTTTAAGGCATCCAGGCTCCGCATGAACTCATAAAATTCAGGGTCAACACTATAGCCGTCGGCATAGATCTGTAAGGCTTCGGCATCAGCTTCTCCCCGAACTTTTTCCGCTGTTTCGATCGCCTCAGCAATGAGTTGGGCTTCTTCTTTATCAACTAAAGCAACGGTCATATCATACTGTTCTTTACCTTCTGAGCGAATTTTTTTAGCAATAGCCTGTCTTTCCGCACTCATTTTGTTAAAAGTAGATTTAATATTGGCGGGTGGTAATAATGTTCGAAAGATTTCAATGTCTTTAATAACGATCCCGTATTCTTTTACTTTTTGATTTAACTCAATTAAACCTTCATGCAGTGTATTATAAAGGGCTTCTTTATCGGTCAAAAATGTTTCGCTATAGATCCGGTTAATTCTTTTAATTACCACCGGATAGACCAGGTCATCGAGGATAGCATTGGCTTTCGACTTGGTGCCCATCGAAATCTGGAATAGACCCGGGTGAGTAATCTCGTATTGAGCATACATTGACATAATAAATTGTTTCTTTTCCCTGGTATTAATCTTTTCGGCATTAGATGTATAGGTCAATAATTTACTGGTTACTTTTTCTACACTGGTAATTATCGGAACTTTAAAAAATAAACCCTTCCTTTTAACTATATTGACATTTTTAAATTGCTCCATTAATTGATTTTGTTCTTCGGCATGGTGATTATCCCTACCGACGATAATTTTAGTAATTTTACCCAGGCTTCTTACTACAGCAACTTCGTCCTCTCTGATCGTATAAATAGAAGATGAGAGGACGATCAGGATTAAAATGGCCACTATCCCTGATATAATTAAGCTGGAACTAACTTTAAAACCGCTTGATTTCTGAGGAGTGATATCAACTGGATCGCTCATGTTATTTGCCTCCTTTAGGATTAATTTGCGATGGTTCTAAAGGTAAATATTTGATGGTACCGGAGTCATCCAGGTCAAAAATCCACTTATAGGAAGTTTTACTGAGTACCTCTTCCACTGCTTCTAATCTCAGTCTGGTTTTAGTAATGTCTTTGGCTACTCTATATTTTTCATAAACCTGTTTAAAGCGCTCAACATCACCTTTGGACTGTGATATTTTTTTGGCTTTATATGCTTCTGCTTCTTGAATCATGCCATATGCCTCGGCCCGTGCTTTCGGAATAACTTCATTACGGTATTTTTTTCCTTCTTCTTCTAGTTTTATTTTTTCATTTCCGGCATTAATAACATCATCATAGTCAGCCCTTACTTCCGAAGGAACAGTTATATTCTGAATCTCTAATGTCTGGATCTTGATTCCTAATTCATAGTTATTGATTTTTTTGCGTAGTTCCGGTAATATTTCCATGGAAATGACGTCTTTATTAATTAAGGCATCATCTAAAAGTTTATTTTGTACATTCCTTCTGAGGACACTCTCAAAGGCTAGTCTTAATGTCCCGATTGGGTCATCTACCTTATAGAGGAAATTGGCGATATCATTTATTTTATACTGGATCATAATATCCATGTCAACCAGGTAACTACCTTTAGTTAGCACAGTACTTTCTTCCGCATTATCAATAGTTTTAATCGGCCGGCTAATCCCACCCTGGTTAACTACCTGATATCCATACTGGATCGTATGGAGTTCTTCCGTATTAACAATTCGAGCTTGATCGATCAATGGTATCTTAAAGTTAATTCCGTCACTTGTTACCACCTTGATCTTTTCTCCGAATCTTTCCAAAACCGCCTGTTCTCCCGATCTTATGATGTAAAACCCGTTGGTGGCAAATGCGATGACAACCAGTACAATAATTAGCAAGAGCGCATACTTAATTATTTTTCTCTCCATATCTTTGATTACCTAATAAAAGGTAACATACCCCTCCTTTTTTGTTTGATCAAAACTTGTACATCTTATTTATTCTACCATATTTTTTGGTAACTTTATAGTATAAAATTTTACATAATTATTTTATATAAGGTTATATTAAGAAAAAAATAAGGAGTAGGAGCAATGAATAAAGGGATCGAGATGGCAGAAGAGATTGTCAAGGGTGATCTTGATCATGAGAGCGAGGCAATGATCAGAAATATTTTAGATAATGATCGGGGACATCTTGAAACACTAAATAAACTGATGGGGAAATAAAGCATTAAATCTTAGTGGCAGCGATAATCCCGCTTTACTGGCCCTGGCTTATTTACTGGACTTTGCTTAGTGATGTTTCCCTGAGCTATCTTTATTTTTTTGGCTGTTTCTAAATGCTTTAGTTAGATTACGAATTTCTTCTGCTAAGGCCTTAGTTAATTCGTTAAAAGACTCTTTGCCGAGTTTAGCGCTGGCACTACAGGGATTCCCCAAAACCCCTGTTTCAGAAATATCCTTTACGGTGCCGTGGAACAGCAAAATGCCTGCATCCCGAATCTCAGTATCTTTGATACTACCGTCTGCGACTGCTTTATCCATCTGAACTAACTCGGGATATAGATATAACATCCAGGCGGTTTCAATTTTATTAGCGTGGAAACCCTCCTCGATACCAAAATATTTTTGAGAAATGCATGCATATTGCATCATGTTATAGATCGGGATGATCTGATAAGCCGGATTTTTGGCCTGAAGAGCCTGACAGGTGAGCCGAATTGTCGGGCTATTGCCACCGTGAGAGCATAAGACAACTATGTTTTCAAAACCATGCCTGCCCAAAGACTCAATATAATCCCGGATGACCATTGATAAGGTTTCAGCACTGAAGGTAATTGTGCCGGGAAAACCCATATGGTGAGGAGAAAAACCAGGTCTTATTGTTGGCGCTACCAAAGCATTTCCTAATAATTCTGCCACATAGCAGGCAAGTGCTGTCCCCAAAAGTTCATCAGTGGCAATGGGAAGATGAGGCCCATGCTGCTCGGTTGACCCGACACTAACAATAATCGTTGTTTTACCAGAGTTAATGTTGGCCTGTATTTCGGGCCAGGTCATGTTGTTGATCAATAAAGTCTTGTTAAAAATAGTCATTTTTAATACCTCCTAACCAGCAAATTGCCATTCAATAATACCAGTAGCTGTCAGAATGATTAAAGTTATTAATCCGCCTAGCGATATAAATATGGTTAAAAGATCTACTGCAGATAACTTCATCTCCCTGATATGTGTTCTGCGTTTGTTCGATAGATCCAGTCCTCTGGAGTGAAAAACAATTGCCATTAGATCAATAGTTTTAATTAATACTAAAATTAATGGGGCCATTAACGAGCCCATGTGCTTGATACGTTCTTTTATATTTCCTTTGTCCAGATCGAGTCCCCGGGCACGTTGCGCATTATAGGTAACCTTTAGACTGTTAGTTACCATTGGCACACAGCGAACCGATGTAGCCGTAATCATAGCAACCGCGTAAGGCATACCCACCTTAGAAATTGAATAGGTTAGATCAGATAAATGGGTGGATTTTAAAAGCAAGGTGAACACTACGATCGAAGTTAACAAAAATAATGTTTTGGTGACAGCGAACTGAACACTAACATCAGTCACGGTAAACCAGGGCGGGATATGGAATAATATATTTTCTGCCTCATAACCACGACCGGTAAACAGATTCATCACACCAAATATTAATACGATGAAAATAATGTATGGTTTGCGGTCTTTGAACTCTTGATATAAATGGACACCGCCAGTGCTGGTAATTAGACAGGTAACGAGAAACAGACTTAATCCCCAAAACCAGGGTACCCCGGGCGCTGCCGCGAAGATCCCTAAACCAAATACAGAAATCACCAAAGCGAGTTTTGACAGTGGATTCATCGTGTGCAGATAGCCTTTGCCGGGTTCGTATTTAACAAGTGTTTCAGCAATACCTAAAACTTCAAAGAGAATCATATCACACTCTCCTCCTCACCGAAAAGTCTATAGCGCAATTGATTTAAATCACGAATAAAAGTATTTTCTTTAAGAATCAAATTAGCGATCTTTAAGACCTCGGGCTGATTGAGCCTTGCTTGCTCTAATACCTGTTTTTGAAAAAAGGCCTCTTGAACCGGACCCTGCCAGAGAATCTTGCCTTTATGCATTAGGGCGACCCGATTTGAATACTGAAGAGCTACATCCATATCATGAGTTATCATAATAATTGTTTTGCCCCGTCGGTGCAGTTCCGCCACAATGGCCATCATATCATCCAGGGAATTTTGATCCTGACCGGTTGTGGGTTCATCTAAAATCAAGATATCGGGATCCATTACCAGGATTGAAGCCAAAGCAACCCGTTGTTTTTCTCCGATACTTAAACCTTCCGGGTCTTTGTTTTCCATCCCTTCAAGTGACGCTACTCTGGTTATTTGGATGGCGGCTCTTTCAATCTCTTCTTCCGCCCAGCCTAAGTTCTTTGGACCAAAGGTTATTTCTTTGTGGACAGTATCATTAAAGATTTGGTGATTAGGATTTTGAAAGATAAAACCGACTCTTCGGGCCATCTCTGCTACAGTAAACTTGACTGATGCTTCGTTATTTACCAGGACGGTGCCTTTGGTAGGACGTAATAAGCCGATAATATGGCTGACTAAAGTGCTCTTGCCGGCACCATTCATACCAAGAATACTGATAAATTCTCCTTTATTTATTTTAATTGAGATATTATCAAGTCCTTTATACCCGTTTTTAAATTGGTGAGTGACCTGGTCAAACTCAATAACAACTCCTTTTTGAGCGGTTGAGTCAAGATTTGGCTTATCTGATTGATATGCTGTTTTGAACACACCTAAAGGTTTAACTAATTCTTCCGCAGTAATTGGTAATTTAGGATAGGAAAAACCTTTAGCCTGTAACTCCAAGCCTAGCTGGACACACGCCGGTACCCGCACACCACATTTCTTTAACAGCTCAACTTGTTGGAGTATTTCTCTAGGTGTCCCGGTGCTGACAATCTTGCCTTTATCTAATAAAACCACATAATCAACAAAATCGATCAGAGCCCCCAGGTCTTTCTCGGCAATGATAACAGTGTGATTACCTGAACTGCATATATCCTTAATCGTTTGGTAAACTTTTCTGGATGCAACCGGATCGAGATTTCCAGTAGGCTCATCAAAAATTAATAGTTCAGGGTTGCGGGCCAGCACTGAAGCAATTGCAACCCGCTGTTTTTCACCACCGCTTAAACTGGCCGGGTCCTGTAACTCAAAACCACGCATACCTACAGTTTCTAAGGCCCAGTCTACTTGAGAACGCATTTCATCGAGCGGAACAGCCATATTGCTCAACGACATGGCCACTTCATCCTCCACGGTCATCGAGAATAGTTGTACTTCCGGATCCTGGAATACAAAACCTGTTTTTTTTGACATTTCAGCACTGTTTTGTTCAGAAATATTTATACCGCAAGTTTCTACGCTCCCGCGTATTTCTCCCTCGATTAGATGGGGGATCAGACCATTTATAGCCAAAGAAAGTGTGCTTTTACCACAACCCGATTTACCCAGGAGAAGAACTATCTGACCCTTATATATCTCAAGATTAATATCCTGGACTGCCGGAGTTTCAGTCTCTTTGTAGGTAAAGCTCATGTTTTTAATCGAGATAACTGCTTTTTCCATTGTCTTGACCTCCTGCTCCTCCTAAATTAAATTCAATCTCCGGTACCGGCAATTCAACACCGGAGATTGGTATGCTAGGTTACTTTTTTCTTTGGCTCAATCTCAATAGTGTTGGGTATACGCCGCCTTATTGCCGGCACAGAAATAATACCTTCAGTAATCAGGCAGGCAACAAGCAGTTGGATTACCATTGTACCCATGCCCAGCCAGAAGACTGGGAGTGGGGTTCCTAGCCAAACATGAAGTGACCAATACAGCCACGGTAATGTTATAACATGGGCAATAAATGCAGCAAATGTCGTACGAAGTTTTAGTTTTTCTTTGAATAAACCAGTTAACCCGCCCAGTATTGCTCCATATACAATTGATCCCGGATGTCCCCACAGGACAATTGTATAGATACTCCCAATTGCGCCGGCCAATGCGCCAAGAAACCAACCATTAGTTGTTCCTACAAGAACTGCCGGTAATACATAAAGATTGATATGTGTATTCGGACCGATCGGAATCGCAAACAGAGTTAGGATACACCCTAAAGCACCCATAACAGCAGAATACAATGCTGCTTTAACAGAAGTTAATTGTTTTTTCATCGCTTATCCTCCTTAGTGATTAATGCTCAGCTAAATAAATTTACCGTTTTCCAAGATCAAGGTACCGTCAACAGTGATACTACTTTCCAGCAAAATCATGTCAATGTGGCTTCGGCAGGCGGTTTTACCCTGGAGTTGACTTACGTTGTTACCCCCGAAAGCGACATTGATCCCGCCATCATAACTCTCCCAGTTACCAATATCTGCTGCCCATATATCTGCCCGCGGATCCATGCCAAAACCTGTATGGGCGATAACTTTGGCATTTGGGTCACCAAAGTCATCGAAATAGTGGTTGATGATCTTTGCTTCTTTACCCCCGGTAATCTCAACAATCCGTCCTTTTTTCACAACAAAGCGAACTGGATTGTCAACATGGAAGTTCAGGTTGGGTCCTAAATAGATTGGCCCGTTTAGCATTATTACACCTTCAGCCTCTGTTTCAGGAGGGGCAAAAGCAGCAACAACAACCGCCAAACTGTCCCAGTCCCCCGGATTAATCACCCGACCATCCTGCCAGTGAACTGGTCGCTCACCTCTTTTAACAGTGAAATCTGTCCCAAGATCAGAAAAAATATGAATTGTTTCGCCGCTCAGCTTTGGGGCTAGGATGTCTGCACGGGAAGAAATTTCTTCGGTGGGAGGGCGATGAATTACAGAGTTTTCATCGGCTAGCACCTGCAACATCCGTGTTCCACTACCAGTAATCCGGTTGGTGGATTCGGTATATAGCCAGGGTTGAGTTGCCAGATCAAATACAATATCTGCGCTTTCCATAGCCGCAACTGCCACTGGCGGTGGATCTTGTAGTGGGACTTTGTATGCTTTACTAATAACTAGGGTGGTTTCAGCACCGGTGGCCACCGAGGCATTATAAAACGCATCGACCAATGTCTCGTTCTTGCTTGTGTCAGAATAGACTACAACTTTTTCCTCAGGCTTAATTTTACAAGCGCGACAAGTCTGAACAGCGGCTGTAAAAAGTTCAATATAATGGCTTTTCATCTCACTACCTCCTCAATTCCTCCAAAGATGAATTACTATTTGTTACAATGAGTCAGTTCCGGAACTACAAATTTTCCCCGATCAATAATTAACTTACCGTCGACCTGCAGGTTAGCATTGAAAAGGACTGCGTCCATATGGGATAGGCTTTTGTTCTGTCCGCCTGATTCAACCCAGTAATTTGAGCCAAAGGCAACTATGATTCCTCCGTCAAGGCTTTCCCAGGCACCGATGTCATAGGAATAAATATCCGCTCGTGGGTCAACCCCAAAGCCTACATGGGCAATAACATATGAATTTGGGTCATTCCAAGCTCGAAACCAGTCATCTAATAGTTTTGCTTCAGTATGATCAGCACGAATGTTAGTAACACGTCCTTTGTTTACTTCAGCGTGGATGGGAGTGGAAACGAGAAGTTTATGATCAGGAATCAGATAGAGTGAACCGTTAAAAACAACTGTCCCCTCGGCTTCAGTTTCGGGTGGCGAAAAGTTAACCATTGCCAGGCCCAGACTATCCCAATCACCTGGGGTGTGGACGCAGCCGGCCTGTGGGACAACTTTCCTCCCTCCTCGCCGAACGGTCAAATCTGTCCCTAAATCTGATGTAATTCTGATTTCCTGACAACCGTCAAAAATTTGGTAACCTTTCTCAACACGGTCTTTAACTGCTGCAATAGGAGGGCGGTCCCTGACCGCCTTTTCGGTAACCAACACTTGCAACATCCTTGTCCCTGTTTTAATAATTTTTTGGGTAGCATCGGTAAATAACCATGACTCGGTTGCTAGATCAAAAATCATATCAGCCTGTGCCATCGCCTCCACTGCTGCTTTTGGCGGTTCAACCATCGGTGGACGACCTTCAGCCTTTACAATCAGTACCTCCGCCCCACAGGCAACTGCCGCTGTAAAAAAAGCATCGATCAAGGCGGTGGATTTCATAGTGTCGGTGTAAATTACCACCTTTTCCTCGGGCTTAATCTTACAGGCTTCACAAGTTTTCTGAGCCGATTTGTACAATTCAATATAGCTTTGCTCCATTTTTATACCTCCTTTAAATTTTTTACTTTTAATCCAGAAATTACATCATTATCATCCCTTGTCGCTGAGTAATTAAGATTAAACTAGCTCATAATATCTTAGCAATCTTAACAATTTCCATTTATCCTGTTGGCCAAACTGCTCATGAAGGATTTTTAAGTTGCAGTTTGTATTAAGTAATATTTGGAAAAATCTACAGACCAGTTTGTTTGTCTTAGCCGTGCCTACCCGGGTAAGATAATTTTTGCCCCAGACATCACGCCAGGTCCGGTAGAGGACATCACCTTTAATTTGGGCTAAATCGGCACGTGCCTTTATATTGCCTGAGAACTCTTGACCAGAATAGCTTTGATAATTCTCAAATCCTTTATCTCCTAGTTTCAAATTCCCCGCGACAGATAGTTCCTCACCGTCCAGGTAGATTGTAGGCCGGGAAAATATAGCATCAATATGACTATTGGAATAAACATTTCCGCCAATACACTCTGAATTACCTATCCCGACGTGGGCAGTACCCAACTTTTTTTCGTCCAGCAGGATGTTTCCAATTATCTCAGCCCGGGCATTGAGGCCGATTGCAAACTCGGCTAGGTTTCGTGCCCCAGGTCCAGATTGATCAAAAACTAACTTAAGTGCTTCCGCCTTTGGACCGCCTGTTAAGTCAACTAGTTGTCCATTCTTAAAAAATAGTTTAATTGGTTCTGTAAGTAGGCCACTCCCTCCGGAAGCTGAACAATCTGCTACGATAACACCGTTTCCGGTATGCTCAAGAGGAGAGATCAGGGCTTCCCCTGCCGGCAAATTACCGACTAATCCCGGCTTGTCAATCAAGCCGTTATCTACACCAGCCGGTCGAGTCCAGCCACCAAGTTCCATCGTCATATCAGTACCTAACTCTGTTTTAACCCTGAGTTTTCGTGCTATTGTGAATAGTTCTGCCGCCCGGATTGTCCTTTCCATCATTTCCTGATTGAGCAGCAGGGCAGGAGATAGGAATAACCGTTCATTGACATTGGGCATAGACAGCAAACGCACACCTAATGCCCTTGCTTCTTTAATGGCAATACAATGGGTAAGTGAATTACGAGTTATTGCGATAGCGACATCAACATTTTTCATGGCTTCTCCTACTGCTTTAAGTGGCTCCGCCCCATCGGTTTCTGTTAATGGAGTTATGATACTGAGGACATGATGGCCCATCTTTTCTGCAGCCTTCCGAAAAGCCTCACCAAAAGCATAAGACGGCTGATCGGTGATTACTAATATTACTTCACCTTGTTGAACCTTTAATGACCCTTCGATTGCTTTTTCCGCAACGGGGAGATAAATATCCTTCATTCGTGTACCCTCCTGTTCAATTATAAAGGCATTAATGCTTCCTGCAGATATTTAATTGAATCGGGCTCAATATGGAATTGAACCATAATTAAGGAAAGTTTATCTTTGATTTTTTTGATCGCTGAAACGGCGTTATAATGGGTTATGATGATATCACTGCCGTCAATAGTATGCTGCAATGCTTCCTGATCTTCTGATAGACATTCGTTTATCTGAGTGTGATTAAACATCATAACAAAACCCTTGATCAGAGACAATGTACGTGCATTGCTTGCAATAATACCAAGTTTATTCTCTCTGGGTATTGTGGCAATTAGGTGGACGGATTTGGGACTGGGGGAATGATGTAGAGCAATCAGTTTGCCCTTAAAATCCAACCGTTCTAGCTCTTTAATATGGTAATAAGTAGTGCAAACAATTTGGTATGCGGCAAGCATCTCAGGCCTTTCAAAAACATCAGTTAATGTAACCGGTACTACCTCTATCGGCAGTGAAATCATTAATTCCCTCCGGATTGTCTCCGAGTCGTACATATTACACTCGACAAACAATATCTTTTGGTATTGAGCCTGGTATACTTCATGCAGAATGTTTAAAATCATAACCTGTGCATCTTCTTTTTCCAGGCCAGATAACCTTGCGGCAGTAAGATATTTACTCAGCTCAGCCTTTAATTGTTTAGGGTCGGCTACCTTAGTCTCCACGTTAGTAATATAAACACCGCTTCCCCGGCGAATTGAAATTATTCCACTAGCTTCTAGTTTTTTATAAGCACTATAAACCGTATTTCTGTTCACTCCGAGTTTTGCAGATAATTCCCGGACACTTGGTAATTTTGTCCCCGTTTTCTGTCCCTGGTGTGTAATCATCTGTTGAATAATATCCTTAATTGAATTGACATCAGTCTTCCCCGACGTAGTTTTCATTCCCACCCATACCTCCTGTATATTTGTCTGGTGTCTGCAGACAATAGACACATTATATTTTAAATTATTCGACATTTATTCTCCGTATCCTTTTTTTCATTCAAATTTTGCTAAAGTTTTTATTTTCTGAGTTTTCTTACTTATTATTTCTTGCTATCTAATTTTAAAAATTAAATCAAATATATTTTGACGGGAAACCCTTAAGTCGGGTTTCCTGTTTTTTTTTCCTGATTTCGGTGAATAATATTATAGTGGAGTCTTAGCTTTAGAGGGGGTATTTTATTGGGGGAAAAAGTCAAGGGTTATTTACTATTAATCGGAGGGGCTGAGCGCAAAGAGGGTGACCGGGTGATCCTGCGACGCCTGGTTGAATTGTTGAAACAGAGGGAATCATATCTGGTAATTTTAACAACGGCGACTTCTGCTCCCGGAGCGGTAGGGAAAGAGTATCAAAGTGTTTTTGGCCAATTAGGTTTAAAAGATATTAAGCTTTTACATATTAATAATCGCAATGAAGCAGCAGCAGATAACAATGCTTCTTTGCTGGCAAAAGCCGGGGGTATCTTTTTTACCGGCGGAGATCAACTCAGGCTTACCAGTCTGTTAGGCGGGTCAGCTGTTAACCGGGCTTTAAAACAGGCTTATCAAAATGGGGCGCTCATTGCCGGCACCAGTGCCGGGGCTTCAGTAGTCAGTAATATTATGATTATCGGCGGGGAGGATGATCAAACCCCACAGGCGGAGAGTGTTCAACTGGCTCCGGGATTGGGACTGTTGGAAGAAGTAGTGGTTGACCAGCATTTTGCCCAACGGGGTAGGTTGGGGCGCTTGTTAAGTGTTGTAGCCTATAATCCCTATATCATCGGGGTAGGTATTGATGAGGATACGGCTGTGGAAATTAATGATCAAGCCTGTTTTATCGTCAGAGGGAGTCGCACGGTGACAATTATTGATGGACAGGAAGTTAGTCATTCTAATATCTATGGATTGGGCAAGAGGGAACCACTGGCCTTATTAAATGTAAAGGTACATGTTCTACCGGCCGGTTACAGCTTTGATCTGCGGAATAGGAAGGTAAGATGTTCAGAGTAAGCTTAAGGTTTTTAATATTTGAGGAGGTTGGATCTTAATGGAGTTAGTAAAAATAAAAGTATTGACCGGACCTAATATTTATGCTTATTCCCCGGTGATTGAAGCAAAAATAGACCTGGAAGAGTTTGACCAGTTGGAGAGTAACGAGATACCAGGTTTTAATCAGCAACTCCTTTCCTGTTTTCCGGGATTGTTCGAACATACTTGTTCGACAGGTAAGCGAGGCGGTTTGGTTGAGCGGCTAAAGGAAGGCACATATCTGGGGCATGTTACCGAGCACCTGGCCTTACAGCTACAGGTCTGTTTAGGTCATCAGGTCTACTTTGGTAAAACGAGCTGGGTAGAGGATTCTGTTTATAAAGTTATCCTGGAATATAAAGTAAAAGAGGTAGCCCTTTTTTCGCTCAAAAAAGCAATTGAGATCATAACTGCTCTTGTCGCCGGTAAAACGATTGAGCGAAAGGGGATCATTGAGGAAGGGGAAGAAATCAACAGGTTATATGGGATTGGACCCAGCACGGAAGCTATTCTGCGTGAGGCCGACCAGTGTGGCATCCCATATCTGACCCTGGATTCCCGCAACAGCCTTTATCAGCTGGGTTACGGAGTATATCAAAAGAGAATAGAAGCCACTATTGCTTCCACTACCTCATGTATTGGGGTAGACATCGCCGGTGATAAAATGCAGACAAAACACTTGCTTCAGGAATCAGGTATACCTATCCCGGTCGGTGTTTTAATTGAGTCTTTGGCCGAATTAAAGAATGTGATCTTCGATCTGGAAATACCGCTGGTAGTGAAACCCTGTAGCCTTAACCACGGGAAGGGGGTTAGTGTTGGTGTTTTTAATTGGTATGATCTGAAAAAGGCCTTTTACCGGGCAGCTAGATTTAGCAGAAGGGTGATTGTTGAAGAGTATATTCAAGGCAAGGATTATCGCCTTTTAGTGGTGGGCGACAGAGTAGTGGCAGTGGCTGAGCGCAACCCCCCCCAAGTGATAGGAGACGGGAACAGTACTATTCGGGAGTTGATTAATCAAGAGAATCAAAATCCGTTTAGAGGGAAAGGGCATGAAAAACCCTTGACCAGGATCAAGATTGATCCGACGGTTGTTAATTATCTTTATCAACAGGGTTTTGCTCTTGACGCTATCCCGGAGCAGGGCCAAATAGTTGTCCTGAGAAGAAACGGTAATTTAAGCACCGGCGGGACGGCAAGAGATGTCAGCGATCAAGTGCACCCGGCCAATGTGGAACTGGCGATCAGAGCAGTCCGGATGTTAGGTCTGGATATTGCAGGTGTTGATGTAATCACCCCTGATATTCGGATACCTATTACTGAAGGAAAAGGGGCGATAATAGAAGTGAATGCAGCCCCCGGGATTCGAATGCACCTTTACCCAACTGAAGGCAGAGGTAAAAACGTGGCACTGGATATATTAAAATACCTTTTTCCGGAAGGTAACGGCCGGATTCCGATTATCGCTATTACCGGAACTAACGGAAAGACTACTACCACCCGTTTATTGGGGAATATTCTGCAATATAAATATAAGCAGGTTGGCATGACGACCAGTGATGGTATTTTTATTAATAACCGCTGTATTATGAGGGGGGATAATACTGGACCTCGTAGTGCCAGGACCCTACTGATGGATCCCTCCATTGAGATCGGGGTGTTGGAGACCGCCCGGGGTGGTATATTAAGGGAAGGTCTGGGTTATGTTGAGAGTGATATCGGAGTAATAACCAATATAACCGAGGATCACCTGGGTGTTGACGATATCAACTCCCTGGCTGACCTGGCCAGTGTAAAATCCCTGGTGATTGAAACAGTCAAAAAAAATGGCTACAGTATCCTTAATGCTGATGATCCGCTGGTCGTAAAGCTGGCCGGGAAAAGCTCCGCTCCGATTATCTTTTTTTCTTCCCGCTCTAATAACCTGGTAATCAGGAGACACTGTGAAAAAGGCGGAAAAGCGATTTATAATGAAAATGGATTACTCGTTTTTCGTACCGGTGAAGATAGAGAGGTAATAATGGAAATAAATAAGATCCCGCTTACCTTTAGCGGCCTGGCTACCCATAACCTGCAAAATGTACTTGCTGCTACAGCCGTCCTGCTGGCCCTTGGTTTGGAGAGGGAATATATCAAAAAAGGGTTGGTTCGATTTGGTCAGCATCGGCATGATAACCTGGGTAGATTAAATTGTTATCAAACCCTCGGTCTAACAGTAATTCTTGATTACGGTCATAACCCGGCCGGCTTTGAGGAAGTATTCAAATTTATGCAGAGACTAGGTGGGGAAAGGATGGTTGGCATTATAGGAGTTCCCGGCGATCGGCCAGATAGCTGGGTGATTAAAGCCGGTACGATTGCCGGCAAATATCTGGACCAAGTATATATTAAAGAGGATCAGGCCCGGCGAGGACGAGCCCCTGGTGAAGTAGCTTCACTGATTAGAGAAGGTTTAAACCAGGCTTGTTTCCGGGGAAATAGCCCTTTTATAGCAAATGAGAAAGAAGCCCTCCGGCAAGCACTTGAACAGGCCCGGCGGGGTGATGTAATTGTTTGCTTTTATGAAAAAGACCCGCAAGATCTGGCCCGGATAATTCGGCAGGGGCTCACTGAATTTGAGAGTAAAGAACCAATCCTGGAAGCAGTTTCAAAAAAAAATAATTAGTTAATAATTTAGTTATAGTTATCGATTAACTTTTTCCTTAACTAATGGTATAATATAATTTAAGGAGGGAGTAACCGATAATGGATCAAATAGCAGTACGGGCTCCGGCTAAGATCAACCTGGCTTTAGATATAAAAGGACTACAAGCTGACGGATATCACCAGTTGGAGACGATCATGCAGTCAGTCAGTCTTTGTGATCATATTTATTTAAAAAAAACTAATCGCGGCATTAAACTGACCAACTCAGTACCCGGTTTACCTGAGGATAATCATAATCTGGCCTATCGTGCTGCTGAGTTGATTTTTAATCAATATTACCGGAATGGCAGTATTGAAATACATATTGATAAAAAAATACCGGTTGCCGCCGGATTAGCCGGAGGGAGTACTGATTCAGCGGCTGTTATAAAGGGTATTAATCTTTTATTTGGACTTGGACTTGATTACCCCCAGTTGCTTGAATTAGCAAGAGCTATTGGCTCTGATGTCCCTTTTTGTCTGAAAGGCGGGACAGCCTTTGCCTACGGTCGCGGGGATCAATTGGTTCAACTGCCCGACTTAAAAAAAACCTGGTTGGTACTGGTTACTCCGCCGAAAGAGGTGCTTACTGCCGTAGTTTACCAGCAATATGATTTAATTAAGCCGGAACTGACTATTCCGATGGAAGATTTAAAAGGGATAATTAAAAATGGTCAGAATATATATTGGAATGAAGGCTGGAATAATGTTCTTGAACCAGTTACGGCCGGATTAATTGGTGATATAACGGAGATAAAGGAAATGCTCAAGGAGATGGGTGCTATCTTTACCATGATGTCGGGGAGTGGTCCCACAGTGTTCGGGGTTATGCCGGACCGTGAACAGGCGGAGCAGGCCTGTCAAAAGTGGCCACGCTCAACTGATTCTGTTTTTCCTGTCTATACCTATAAGCAGGATTTTAGGGAGTAATGTAGAATTGATAATTTATAATTAATAGGTAAGGGAGGGTTTAATTCATGACTGTTGATGTAGTGATCCTTGCAGGAGCTCGTAATAAAGGTCCTTTAAAAGAAGTTTCTTTAACCGAACATGAGGCATTGATAAAAATTGCCGATATACCAATGGTCGAGTATGTGATCAAAGCAGTTAAAAAAGCTCGTTATACCGATAAAGTCATTCTGGTCGGACCGCGCAATGAACTAAAAGAAAACCTGAATGAAGAAGTCGATCAAATAATTGATTCAGAAGAGACCTTGATTAACAATATTATTAATGGAGTAAAAGCAGTTGACCAAAATAAATATATTTTGTTGATAACTTCTGATATACCTTTAATTACCGATGGGATAATCGATGATTTTATTATTACCTGTATTCAGGATGATGAAGCTGATATCTATTATCCAATTATCCCCAAGGAGAAAAATCTAGCCAAATATCCTTCGGTTAAACGGACTTATTTTCATTTGCAAGAAGGTACTTTTACCGGAGGGAATATGGTCTTGATTAATCCCTTTATTATTAGCGGGGCGATGGAGATTCTGGAAAAAGCTATTCGCTGGCGAAAAAATCCCTGGAAACTAAGTCGATTGTTGGGTGTCAAGTTTATTTTTAAATTCGTGATCCGTCATTTATCGATCAGCGAGATTGAAAAAAGAGTAACCAAGATCACCGGCTACCGGGGCCAGTGTATGATTACCCAACATCCGGAGATTGGTTTTGATGTTGATAAACCTAGTGATCTGGAACTAATGAGAGAAAAATATATCCTTTAAGTTTGGCTGCAAGAAAATTTACCTAATTTTTTATATAGAATAGAAAAGCACTATGAATAGGGTTAAAATTCATAGTGCTTATTTTTAATTATATAGGAAATTATAGCAGGTACATAATATTGAATATGTAAAAAAAATAATCAAAAAGGAGGTAACACCGGCTCCTGAACAAACTTAATTGGCGTGTAGCAAAAGAGTTCCAAAAAAGGTTTTAGACAGAGCTTAATACAGAAACAGGAGCCGGTCTGTCGTTTGGTTTGGGCGCACCGGACAATATAAGCGATAATTGCTTTCTTAATTTATCATATAATCTTAAGAAGTTAGTTTGGTGATTATTTCTTGCTGCTTATCCTCCACCGCCAGGAAATCCATGGCGTTTATATAGAATTCCTCCAGTATGTCATGGGTTGTCTTGGCTTCCATCAGATAATAGTATACTTTATTGATTAATTGCTGATATATATTCTTTACCTCGTTTATTTCGGTGGTATTTGGAACAATTGATTCAATGTTGACACATTTCAACATATCAATAATTACATCGCCATCTTTTGTCGTCAATAATTGATGAGGAGGGGTATCAACAACGATTGCCGTTTTTAGATCAGGAATAATAATTGCATCGAGCTTTTCTACTTCAAGAGGGCGGTGCAGGTAAATAATTTCAAAGCCTTTTTCCGAAAGATGATCGGCTACTCTTTTGATTAAAGTCGACTTCCCACAGCCTGGTTCTCCCTGCAAGATATAGCGTCGGTTCATATCTGCAGTCAGGTTATCATAATAGTTGACTGCTCCTTCCGGTGTGATGGCACTACCGAAGAGGTGGCGACAGGAAGAAAGTGGTTGGGGAGCAGGGTTATCGGCCAGCAGGCTCTCAGTTAGCTCCCTGCTCTTATTATTTACTTTAGTAATCTGTAATCCGACTGAATAATAGTTTTTCCGTTGATTGTAGAGTTGTTTGGCTGCTTTTAAAAAGCTGTAAGCCTGGTTAAATCGGTGGGCGATCCTTTTGTTTAAACAGATTATCTCCTGGCGATGTTCGCGCAGATAGTTGCTATCCCAGTAATCACCCAGGTTGATAATAGTATCTACCGCTCCCGGATGGAGCGGGTCGATCAAATGGGGGGCGGTACCGTCAAAGATGGCTGTTCCCAGGCGGGGGATTACTACTCCATCCAGGGAATCATTATCAGAGGAACACCAGTGGAATTCAAGGTCATAACCTTTTTCCTGCATCAGGTAACCGATTTTTTTCATCAAGGTCGATTTGCCGGTGCCCGGTCCCCCTTTTATAATAAAGACCTGGTCGGTTTTATAAGGTAAATACTGATAGAAGGAATAAAAGCCGGCCGGAGTATTTCCACCCGGAAAATAGTTCTTGATTTTTCCTTTGGCCATTAAGATCATCTCCTTTATTTTTGCCTACATTTAACTATATGCAGCAAAGGTAAAATTATCAGACAAAAAAGCTGACATGAACTTGACATGAAAAAATAATTGGTGTATACTCGTAAAAAAGAAGATAGGAAGGAGGGGTGTTTGCCATGATGGGAAATAAAGATATCCCGATGCGAATCGTTAAAGAGAAAACCGGCTTGACCTCCAGACAGATTAGATACTATGACCAGAAGGGATTAATTTTTCCCGATCGAACTGCGGGTAATCAACGTCTTTTTTCCGCAGATGATCTGGAGCGATTAAAAAAAATTAAGTTATTACTGGAGAATGGATATTCAATTAAAACGATCAAGAAAAAAATTATGCCGCCGGTGGCGGTTAAAGGGCGAGCTCCGATTCCTTTTCATCATAATTTAAGGAATAACAGGTTAAATAAAGGTGAAATTTCAGCCTTTTTTCCTGTTAAAAATAAAAACCTTTTAAAAAAGGGAATTGAGGAGTGAGGAGGAAGTAAAAGCGATGATGACAAGAGAAGATGTTTTGAAAGAGGCGCAAGAACTTGGGGTGAAATTTGTCAGGCTTCAGTTTGTGGATATTTTGGGAACGATTAAAAATGTGGCGATAACGATTGAGCAATTGCCGGCCGCCCTGGATGGCCAGATCATGTTTGATGGTTCTTCGATTGAGGGTTTTACCAGGATTCAGGAATCAGATATGTATCTCCGACCTGATTATGATACCTTTGCGATATTCCCCTGGCGACCGCAGGAGGGGGCTGTAGCCAGGCTAATGTGTGATATTTACACACCGGAAGGGCTACCCTTTGCCGGTTGTCCGCGCAATACATTAAAAAAGGTGATTGCCGAAGCTGCTGAGATGGGTTTAACGATGTATGCCGGTCCTGAACCGGAGTTTTTCCTTTTTGAACGGGATGCTCAGGGTTATCCGACTACGATTACCCATGATAAAGGGAGTTATTTTGACCTTTCCCCGGTCGATCTGGGAGAAAATGCCCGGCGCGATATTGTGCTGGCTTTGGAGGCAATGGGCTTTGAAGTGGAGGCTTCACACCATGAAGTGGCCCCCGGTCAACATGAGATCGATTTTAAATATACCCCGGTTTTAAAAACAGCTGATAATATCGCTACTTTTAAATTTGTGACCAAGTCTGTAGCAATGCAGCATAATCTCCATGCTACTTTTATGCCCAAACCGATTTTCGGGGAAAATGGTTCAGGGATGCATGTGCATCAATCCTTGTTCCGTAATGGAGATAATGCTTTTTATCGGCCGGATGATCAATTACAGTTAAGTGAAATTGCTTATTACTATATTGGGGGATTATTACAACATGCTCCGGCTTTAACCGCCATTACTAATCCGACGATTAATTCCTATAAACGGCTAGTCCCTGGTTATGAGGCACCGGTTTATATTTCCTGGTCGACTCAGAACAGGAGTGCGCTGGTCAGGATACCTTCTGCCCGGGAGAAAGCTACCCGGCTTGAATTACGCAACCCGGACCCGGCCGCTAACCCCTATCTGGCGATGGCAGTTATGCTGAAAGCCGGTCTGGATGGAATAAAAAACAGGATTGAACCTGGTGAACAGACGACCGATAATATTTACTCAATGGATGAAGATGAACGCCTGGCCAGGGGGATCGAGAGCTTACCCGGTAATATTATGGAAGCAGTTAATAATTTGCATGAGGATCAGGTGATCCGGGAGACCCTGGGTGAACATATTTTTGGACACTTTGTTGAGGCTAAAATGATTGAATGGGATGTTTATCGAACTCAGGTTCACCAGTGGGAAGTTGAGCAGTATTTAACGATATAGAATCATTTTAATTAACCAGATGGGGCTATTCCGGAAGTGAGTAATCACTGAGCGGATAGCCCCATTTTCCTTGACTTATCACGGATGAAGAGTTATACTATATACAAATAATTTAGTAATGAGTTTTTAGGGGGAAGGTCATGCGAAAGAATATTAAAGATGAATTGATTAATTTAGAATGGAAAAATCTATCGGCCCGACAGCTATCATTTTTATCACTATTTATTGCCTTTACTGCGGTGGCAACCTTTTTACATATCCCCGGTCCCAGCTCATCTTATTTTAATTTGGGTGAGGTTGCTATTTACACGATCGCCCTTACTTTTGGCCGAAAAGCCGGATTTGTGGCCGGTTCTTTCGGTTCAGCGCTCATGGATGTGATTCTGGGTTATTCGATCTGGGCACCCTTTACTTTTATCATCAAAGGGGTAGAAGGTTGGGTAGTGGGAAGACTGGCCCGGGAGCATGACTGGAAACAAAACTTGATTGCGATTATTGTCGGGGGTAATATAATGGTGGTTGGTTATGCAATTACCAAAGGGTTTTTAATCAGTTGGCCCGCTGTTTTGCCTGAAGTCGGCATTAACTATGCCCAGATGACAATTGGAGGTATTGTGGCCTTACTGATATCATATAACTTAAACAATTACTTCAGGAAGTGAGCAAAGATGGAGATTGGAAAAATTCCGATCGATAAATTAAAGGAGATTGTTCTGAATAAAATTGGTTTTCGAAGAGATGATGTCCTGGTCCATGCTGGTATCGGCGAAGATAGTGCGGTGGTAGACCTGGCTAACGACCTATTGGTTGTTTCTTCAGACCCGATCACCGGGGCGGAACAAAATGCCGGTAAACTGGCGGTATATGTTGCCTGTAACGACTTAGCAGCAATGGGAGCGAGTCCGGTCGGGATTCAGATCGTTTTATTACTCCCGGCCCAGGTGACGGAAACCTTTATAGTCTCTTTGATGCAGGAAATAGATCAAACTGCTTGTTCGATTAATGTAGAAATACTGGGTGGCCATACCGAAATTCTCTCTCATGTAACAAAACCGATTATTGTTGTTACAGCTATTGGAAGGGTTAGCCGGGAACAACTAGTTTGCTCAGCTAATGCCTGTCCCGGGGATGACCTGGTTCTGACTAAAGGGTTAGGAATAGAAGGGACTTATATTCTGGCCTGTGATTATCGAGAGCTGTTACTGGACAAAGGTGTTGAGCCAGGAATTATTGCAACTGCCCGGGAATATGACCGTAAATTAAGTGTAGTTGAAGAGGGGCTTTTAGCTGCTAAGTTGGGGGCTAACGCCATGCACGATGTGACAGAAGGAGGATTGTATGGGGCTTTGACCGAGATGGCGATTGCTTCCGGGAAAGGTTTTGAACTTTTTAATGATGATCTGCCAATTAGCCTTGAAACAGAGGTGATCTGTGCCGCTCTGGGACTTGACCCGGCCGGACTTATTTCTTCCGGGAGTATGTTAATTGCCATTCCCGAGAGCAGAGATTTAATTAACAGACTGGGAGAAGCCGGTATTCCGGCTGCCCGAATTGGTCGAGTTATTGAGCAAGGTAGGTTTGTGTTGACGAATGGACAAAAAAAGGGGTTTAAATGGGGAGAAAAGGATGAATTATGGAGCTTGATGGAGTAATTTCCTTTATTTTCTTGACTTACTGGCTTATAAAGGTTATAATATGATTATATTAATTACATACTTTAAAAGGGTGGTGGCTTTTAGTGAACATTACTGATGTCAGGGTTTTTTTAACTTCAAGGGGCGGGGCGACAAAAGCCTTTGCAAGTGTAACATTTGACGACTGCTTTGTGGTAAAGGACCTAAGAATAGTTGACGGGAAAAATGGCTTATTTGTAGCCATGCCGTCCCGCCGGGATCAAAGTGGAGAATTTAGAGATATTTGTCATCCTATTAATACAGAAACCAGGAATTGTATTCAAGATGCTGTGCTGGACAAGTATAATCAAGAGATTGCCTAGCAGGAAAGAGCAGGGGCTTAAACTTTAGCCACTGCTTTTTTTAAGCTTAAGAGCCCGGAACAGGAGTTTAGCTTGGTTCACTAAAAAAAATTAATTTAAAGGCAGGAATTAACCCTCCGGTGCCGAATCTTTATAGTTAATAAATCTTAAACGAACAATTATATAAGGTGATCGAACAGGTGCTTTCAGCTTATATTCAAAGAATAAGTTGAAAGAGAATAGGGAATCAGGTGAAAATCCTGAGCGGGCCCGCCACTGTGACCGGATAATCCGGGAGTCAGGAGACCTGCCTGTTTGAGTTATCTGCATAGCTTCGGATGGCAAGTCATGTAGGGAGGAAAACTAATCTCAACCTAACCCTGTGCTGATGCCAGGGTTTTTTCTTTATGAGCGGGGTGTTGGTTATGACTATTTTACACGGTGGGGATCTAAAAAAATATCAGGAAAAATATAAGCTGGCAGAACAAGACTTGATTGATTTTAGTGCAAATATTAATCCCCTCGGTACTCCGGCTGTTGTATATCGGGCTTTACTTAACAGGATGGCCCAGATCAAAAATTATCCCCAACCTTTATCACGGGATTTAAAAAGAATTATCGCTGTCAAACTTGGTATGGCCGAGACCAATATTGTAATCGGCAATGGAGCGGTTGATTTAATTTATCAGTTGGTTCAGACCCTAAAACCGGAAGAGGTTTTGCTGTTCGCACCAACCTTTTCGGAATATCACTCAGCGGTGACAGGTAATGGTGGGGTTAGCCAATGGATCGAGCTGGATCGTGCTGATGATTTTACATATCATATTGAGCACATACTTGCTAAATTGGCGCATATCAAGATGATTTTTCTATGTAATCCCAATAACCCGACCGGTAGTTTGTTGCAAAGAAGGGATTTAGAAAAAGTCTGTTTAGCTTGCCAAGAGCAGGGTATTTTACTGGTTATTGATGAGTCTTTTATTGAATTCCTGGCCGATCTTGATCAATATACAGTGATTGATTTGGCTGCTGTCTATCCGAAGTTATTTGTTTTACGGTCGCTGACTAAATTTTATGCGATCCCTGGTTTAAGATTAGGTTATGGCGTCGGAGAAGCCGACTTAATCAAATCAATTGAAGAAAATGGTGACCCCTGGAGGGTAAATATGCTGGCCCAACTGGCCGGTGAAGTAATTTTTGAGCGGGAGCAATGTCAGCAATATACTGAGCTTACCTTTGACGTGATCAGCCGGGAGAGGGAGTTTTTATACCGGGAATTACAGAAAATTAAAGGGTTCAAGCCGTTAAAATCACCGGTTAATTTTATCTTAGTAAATATTGCCGAAACCGGCTTTGCTTCTACCGAAATAACCGATCAATTGGGCAGTAAGGGAATTATCGTCAGGGATTGCAGTTCCTTCCGGGGACTAAAGCAAGACTATATCCGGGTAGCGGTCAAGACCAGAAGGGAGAATTTGATTTTAATCAAGCATCTACTTACTTTATTCAAGAAAGGGGAAAATAATGGTAAGATATAGCAATGGTTTGTGCTTAATACTGGTAGGATTATTTTTGTTCACCGGCTTACTTGCAGTACCGGCAGTTGCCGGTGGAATGCTTACAATTATTGATTATGATGGTTTTAAGAGTGCGTTAGATTTACCGATACAAAGAATCGTCTGTTTAAGTCCTTCCCTAAACCAGATTTTATATGCCCTGGATGCGGGAGAGCGAATTGTCGGTCGGGATAGTAAAAGCCAATTTCCGCTGGAAGTGCTCAGTTTACCGGTAGTGGCTAAATCCTCACATAGCCCTCAGATTGAAGCGATCCTGGAATTAAAGCCTGATTTAATCATTGCCGATACGATGCTGGGGGATGACCATCGGAAAAAATTTAATCAATTTAATATTCCAGTGGTTGTAGAAAGGCCTTCCGATCCGGAGCGGCTTTTTCAGACGATCCGCAATCTGGCTCTACTGGTTGAGAAAGAGGAACGGGGCGAGGAGTTAATATCTTTTATTAGCAATTATGAAGAACTGATTAAAAGCAAATTAGTCGGGTTAAACGAAGGGGAGCGTCCTAAAGTATATTGGGAATGGAATAAACCTTATAAAAGCGCTAGTGCTGCTTCCAGTGTTCATCCCAGAATTAACTTAGCCGGGGGGAAAAATATCTGTGCAGAGCTGGAAGGTAGGTATCCTGTGGTATCGAGAGAGTATGTCTGGGCAAGGAATCCCCAGGTTATTATTTTAATGGCCGGTCGTGGTTCCAGTGTAGAAGAGATGCAAGTAGTACGGGAAAAAGCCGTTCAGCGAACCGGGTTGAAAGAAACTACTGCGGTTAAGGAGCAGCGGGTTTATGTCATTACTTGGGATGTACACAATGGACTGCCCTCAGTTATCGGTAGCTTATACTATGCCAAATGGTTTCACCCGGCTCTATTTGCGGATATAGAACCGGCTCGCGTTTACGCGGAATTATTAAGTAAATTCTTTAAGATCAAAGAGGCTAACCCTTGTGTATATCCTTTTAATCATTAAATACTGACTTAGGAAGTGGCAGGATGAAAGAGTCAATTTATGCCGGGTTGGTAGCCCGCAGGATTTTGTTACTGGTAGGATTGCTAATTACTTTAGTGTTAGGGATGCTTTACTCGGTGACACTGGGTTTTGCGGAGATTAGTATTGCCGATGTATACGGCTTAATCTTGCAAAAATTAACAGGGATTGGAGACCGGCAATATTCGATTCTTAGTGCGGGGATAATTCTTCAGATCAGATTACCCCGTGTTTTTCTGGCGATTATCGCCGGGATTTCGCTAGGAACTAATGGGGCGATTATGCAGTCATTGTTAAAAAACCCACTGGCCAGCCCCTATACACTGGGAATATCCTCCGGCGCTGCTTGTGGAGCAGCGGTGGCAATTGTTGCCGGAAATTCATTGTTCGGTTCGACTAATATGTTACACTGGGATTCCTGGTTAACGATCATTGGGGCTTTTGCAATGGGCCTGCTTACTATTTTGCTGATCAACATCATCGCTTCACTGAAAAAGAGTGGGGCTTCTACCTTAATTTTGGCCGGAGTAGCACTAAGTTACCTTTTTTCAGCCGGGATATCCTTTTTTAAGTATATCGCTGACCATGAACAATTGCAGCAGCTAACACTCTGGTTAATGGGTGGTTTATACCGGGCGGAGTGGCTTGATGTTTTGCTGTTAACACCAATTATGGGCCTGGCCGTATTGTATATCCTGAGAAGGGCCTGGGATATTAACGCCCTGAATGCCGGAGAGGAAGTAGCGGCAAACCTGGGAATCAATGTGCAGCGTTTAAGAAAACAGGGGAGTATTGTGGCGGCATTTTTAACCAGTGTAGTGGTTGCCTTTACCGGGATCATTGGTTTTATCGGTCTGGTAGCCCCCCATATTTCACGGATGATTGTCGGAAATGATAACAGGTTTTTAATCCTGGCTTCCGGGTTAACCGGTGGAATATTTCTGCTGTTAGCCGATACGGCAGCCCGGATAATTATTGATCCGGTAGAATTACCGGTTGGAATTATTACTGCTCTCTGTGGTGCCCCTTTTTTTCTATATATGCTGCTAAAGCGGAGGAGGGAATATTGGTCATGAAAATGAGTTGTGACCGGATCAGTTTTGCCTATGGTGATAACTCAGTCTTTGAAGATTTGAGTGTGGGGATTGAGTTAGGACAGTTGACCAGTATCACCGGTCCTAATGGGATCGGTAAATCAACTCTAGTTAAGTGTTTTTGTAATCTCTACAAGGTTCGGGCAGGCATAGTTTATCTGGATGGGCAAGCTATTACTACTATTGCTCCCGATGAACTGGCTCGCACTCTTGGTTATGTTCCACAAAAGGAGGAGACTGTTTTTTCAATTAGTGTTTATGAAGCAGTATTGCTCGGCCGTCGTCCTTATCTCAAATGGAAGGTGCAGCAAAGGGATCAAGAGATTGTTGAATCAATCCTGGACAGATTAAAATTAACCGAACTGGCCGAACGGCCGATTACTACCTTGAGTGGCGGGGAAAGGCAAAAGGTAGCTATTGCCCGGGCCCTGGCCCAGGAACCGACAATCCTTTTTTTAGATGAGCCTACCTCAAACCTTGATCTAAATCATCAGTTGGAGGTGATGACCCTTTTACGGGAACTGGCTGATCATGAGCAGAGAGCGATCGTAGTGGTGATGCATGATTTAAATCTGGCCAGCCGTTTTTCCGACCGGGTTTATTTGTTAGGTCAAAATGGCTTATTCGCCCAAGGTAAACCCGCCGATGTCTTCACCAGGGAAAATATTAAGAAAATCTACGGGATTGAGGTGGAAATTATTAATGCGGCAGGGGGTCGATATCTGATCCCGATCGTAAAGACAACTCAACGAGTAAAAGAAATTTCTTAGATTGTTTAAAGAACAATAATAGAAAGGCGAGGTGATTAGTTGTGAGAGGGATGTTTCATCTTTATACCGGTAATGGAAAAGGGAAGACCACAGCTGCGATCGGCCTGGCGGTCAGGGCGTTGGGGGCGGGTTTTAAGGTTTTTTTTGCTCAGTTTGTTAAAGGTCAGGAGTATAGTGAAATAAAAATTTTAAATTCGTTGAAAAATGTAACGGTTAAGCAGTATGGGCTGGATTGTTTTATCAGAAAAGAACCGACCGAGGATGATATCCGGGCGGCCAAACAGGGTTTAAACGAAGTAAGCCAGGTTCTGAAATCAGGTGAATATCAGCTGGTAATCCTGGATGAGGCTAATATTGCCGTCTATTATCAACTTTTTTCCAGCGAGCAATTGCTACAGGCGATTGAAAACAGAGCAGCAGCAGTAGAGGTAGTTGTTACTGGGAGAAAGGCCGATCAAAAGTTAATTGATCAAGCCGATTTAGTCACCAGGATGGAAGAAATTAAGCACTATTATCAACAGGGGATTATGGCCCGGACCGGGATTGAAAAGTGAGCGGCAGGTTGGAGGTAATTAAATGTTTATCAAAAACCCGGTTGAAATTGAACAAAGGAGTATGGAGATAATTACGGAAGAACTCGGCCCCCTTAACTTTTTACCAGAGGAACAAACAGTAATCAAACGGATAATCCACGCTACGGCTGACCTTGAATTAGCTGATTTGATCCGTATTGCTCCCGGGGCCATTGATTTAGCAATTAAGTCCTTAAAAAACGGAGCACAGGTGGTTACTGATGTCGCCATGGTTCAAGCCGGGGTTAACCGGCGGCTGCTAACAACTTATGGCGGAGAGGTCAGAACCCATATTGCTGATCCGGATGTGGTCCGACAGGCTAAAATAGATGGAATTACCAGAGCAATGGCTGCGATGAGAAAAGCAGTTAGCGATTCAAATAATAAGATCTTCTTAATCGGCAATGCTCCAACCGCTTTATTTGAATTACTCAGGCTGATCCGGGCAGATCGGCTTGGGGTTGATTTGATCATCGGAACCCCGGTCGGTTTTGTCGGGGCCAGTGAATCTAAAGCCGAACTGCTGCAAAGCGATCTTCCCTTTATAACCGTGCAAGGAAGAAAAGGCGGTAGCGCGGTGGCCGCAGCAGCTTTGAATGCAATCTTATCCTTGAGTGCAGGACAACGATCGTGAGGGGATTGTGATGATGACAGAGCAGTCAAGGCGCTATCGATGTGGTTTTACTTCCGGTAGTGCAGCCGCAGCGGCTGCTAAGGCTGCAACGATCTTCCTGTTTGGAGAACAGATTGTCAGCACGGTCAAGATCGGGACACCGATAGGAGTAAGCTTAACAATCCCGATCAAAAGGGTAGAGCAAAAAGGGTCTTTTGTCCGGGCAGTAGTTGAAAAAGATGCCGGGGATGATCCGGATGTGACCGATGGGTTAGAAATTTGGGCCCGGGTCAGGGAGATTGAGAGTGGAATCACCCTGGAGGCCGGCCCGGGTGTGGGTCGGGTCACTAAGCCCGGCTTAGCAGTAGCAGTAGGTGAAGCGGCAATTAATCCCGTCCCCCGGTCAATGATTGTCAACGAAGTCAGCTCGGTTCTTCCCCCCGGGAAAGGGGTAGAAGTGATCATTGAGGTCCCACGGGGAGAAGAGGTGGCCCGGCAAACCTTTAATCCCAGGTTGGGGATTACTGGGGGAATCTCAATTTTGGGGACTACCGGAATTGTTGAACCAATGTCGGAAAAAGCCTATCAACAATCACTGGCCTTACAATTAAAACAGGCTGTCGCTTTAGGAAAACGGAGAGTGGTCCTGGTTTTCGGTAATTATGGCCAAGCAATGGCCGGAAAACTGGGTTTTCCGGCTGAAGAAGTGTTCAAGATCAGTAATTTCGTTGGCTTTATTTTGCAACAATGCCCTGAGTTGGGGGTTAGAGAAATTATTATGCTGGGCCATTTAGGTAAGTTAGCCAAGGTGGCCGGTGGTATTTTTTTCACCCACAGTAGGGTGGCTGATGCCAGACGTGAAATACTTGCCGCCTATACGGCAGTTGTCGGTGGTAATAAAGAGCTGGTTCAACAGATCCTTAGCAGTAATACATCAGAAGAAGCAGTACAACTGATTTTAAAGGCCGGTCGATCCGAGGTTTTTCAACTCCTGGCCGCAAGGGTGGTCTGTCGAGTAAAGGAATACTTAAAGACAGACCTGATCGTGAAAAGTATTATCTTTTCGAGTGAGGCCGGGGTGCTGGGAAGTTATGGTTTAAGCCCGGGAGAAGTTAAGGGGGTTATTGATGAATAAAGTATTGATTCTGGGGATTGGTCCTGGCGGACCGGATTATCTGCTCCCCATTGTCCAAAAAAAGATCAGTAACGCTGATATTCTGATTGGCGGTAGGCGCGCATTAAAACTTTTTCCGGAGAGTATGCAAACTAAAATTGAAATTAAAGCAAATTTGGCGGAAATTAAAGACTATATTAAAGCAAATTATCAACGGCTTAAGCTTGCGGTATTGCTAAGCGGTGATAGTTGTTTTTACAGTCTTTTGACATATTTAAGGGAAGACTTTAGCGAAGACCAACTGGAAGTTATTCCAGGGATCAGTTCAATGCAGTTGCTTTTTGCCCGGAGTGGGCTGTGCTGGCAGGAGGCCAAATTTATTAGCCTCCATGGCCGAAAGCAGTCAGCCAAGTTAATTCAGGCCGTTAAAAGAAATCAACAAGTTGGGGTGTTAACCGATCGAAATTTTTCACCGGAGCTGGTCGCTGAACTTTTAGTGGCCGAGGGCTTAGGCCAGAAAAAAATTATTGTCGGTGAAAATCTCTCTTACCCGGAGGAGCGGTTAATTATAGGTCAAGCTGAGCAAATCAGTAAAAAGGAGTTTGCCCCACTTACGGTAATGCTAATTTGTGGGCAAAGTGATTACAATGGATAACAATCATACTAAAAATAGTTGGTCTTATCGAACACCCGGGATTCCCGATCACCAATTCATCCGCGGCCGGGTGCCGATGAGTAAGGAAGAGGTAAGGGCTGTTACTATCGCCAAACTGAGGTTAAAGAAAGACAGCATTATCTATGATATTGGGGCCGGCACCGGTTCATTAACGATTGAAGCTGCTCTCCAGGCACAGGGGGGGCGGGTTTATGCGGTTGAACGTCAACTGGAGGGGATTAAGTTAATCGCCAGGAATATAAGTAAATTTGGGCTTGCTAATATTGAATTAATCCATGGGGAAGCACCGGAGGCACTTAACGATCTGCCCCCGGCTGACCGTGTGATCATCGGCGGAAGTGGTGGTCGGTTTAAAGAGATATTTACCTTGTTGGACCGAGATTTACTCTGCCCCCAGGGGCGGGTCGTTATTAATGCAATTACCCTCGATACACTGACTGAGGTATATCAATTATTAAAAAGAAGTAACTATCAATATGAGTTCTGCCAGTTAGCAATAACCAAAGGGAGTAAGCTGGCCGGATATGAGCTACTAAAGGCAACCAATCCCGTCTATATCATTACCGTTCAAAAATATAGTTAAACAGGAAGAGGGGGTGTTAATCAATGAAGATTTTTTTTATTGGGGCCGGGGCCGGTGATCCGGAGTTGTTAACGATTAAAGGCCAGAAAGTATTAAAAGATTGTCGGATCGTTATTTATGCCGGTTCTCTTGTTAACCCGGCGATCTTAAAATATGCTGAACAGGCGGAGGTTTATAATAGTGCCGGGATGACCCTGGAAGAGGTCTTGGCCATGTTTGAAAAAGCCTGGCGGGAAGATCAAAATCTGGCCAGGATTCATACCGGTGATCCCAGTCTCTATGGGGCAACCCAGGAACAGTTTGATTATTTAACAGCCCGGGGGATTCCCTTTGAAGTGATCCCCGGGGTCAGTTCTTTTTCTGCTGCTGCTGCCAGTTTGAAAAGGGAATTTACTCTACCCGATATTTCTCAGACAGTAATTTTAACCAGAATGGCCGGGCGAACCGGTGTCCCCGTCAGGGAAAAACTGGCCAACCTGGCCCAACATCAGGCCTCAATGGTGATTTTCTTGAGTGTGCAGCTAATTGATGAGGTGGTTCAGGAACTACAGCAGGGTTATGCAGAAACCACCCCGGCTACCGTTATTTACCGGGCTTCCTGGCCTGAGCAGCGGATTATCACCGGTTCTTTAGCGAATATCGCTGAGCGGGTTAAAACAGCCGGGCTTAAAAATACGGCGCTGATCCTGGTTGGCGATTTTTTGCACAGTAATTATTCCCGGTCGAAATTGTATGATCCGGATTTTAGCCACAGTTATCGTCAAAAGCAAGTGTCGGCCGATCAAAAGGCGATCCTGGTAGTTAGTTTCGGAACAAGTTATCCTGAGACCAGGAAGCTTACGATTGAGGCCTGTGAAGAAGAGATCGGTCGGGCGTTTCCGGATTATGAGCTAAGAAGGGCTTTTACTTCCCGCATGATCATCAATAAGCTGAAAAGCAGAGATAATATGATCGTTGATACCCCGGGCCAGGCCTTACAAAAACTTAAAAGAAAAGGATTTTCAACAGTAATTGTCCAACCTTTGCATATTATACCCGGTCACGAATATCATGATTTATTAAAAGATGTAGCCTTATATCGAGCTGATTTTACCAAACTGCTCGTCGGAAAACCATTATTATATACCGAGCAAGATTACGATAGGCTGGTTGAGGCGCTACTCCACCAACTGCCGGTTTTACGGGAAGATGAAGGTATTGTTTTGGCCGGACACGGGAGCTCTCACCCGGCCAATGCAAGCTATGCCTGTCTGGATTATGTCTTGAAAGGTAAAGGGCAGGCTCAGGTTTTTGTGGCTAATGTTGAAGGTTTCCCCGAAATTGAGCAGGTAATTGACCGGCTAATTGAGCGAAGGATAAAAAAGGTGACGATAGTGCCTTTAATGTTGGTCGCCGGTGATCATGTCCATCATGATCTGGTCGGGCCGGCCGAAGATTCCTGGCAAACCATTCTGGAAGAAAAAGGTTTTATTGTCCGGTCTTATCTACACGGACTGGGAGAAAATAGCCAGATCAGAGCAATCTATCTCCACAAGGCCAAAGAAGCAGAGGATTATCATGACCGATTGTCGGGCTAATCCTAAACTCTGGGTGATCGGGATGGGACCCGGTAATGTTGAGGAAATGAGCTTAAAGGCCTACCGGGTCTTACGGCAGGTTGATGCGGTAGTCGGCTATCAACTCTATCTTGAGTTGCTCACCGAGATTTTGAATCCTGGCCAGGAAGTAATCAGTACCGGAATGAAGAGAGAGCGCGAGCGGGCCGAACAAGCCCTGGCCCTTGCTGCTTCCGGGAAAGAGGTGGCAATTGTCAGCAGCGGGGATGCCGGGATTTATGGGATGGCTGGTCTGGTGTTGGAATTAAAGCAAAAAAAGGGACTGACTTTAAAGGTTGAAGTGGTTGCCGGAATAACCGCCGCCAGTGCGGCAGCGGCTTTGCTGGGAGCCCCTTTGATGCAGGACTGTGCTTTGATCAGTTTAAGTGATCTGTTAATACCCTGGTCGGTCATTGCGCAAAGACTGGAGTTGGCGGCCCGGGCCGATCTGGCCATTGCTCTCTATAATCCGAGGAGTAGCAAGCGAATAACCCAACTGGAAAGAGCCAGGGAGATATTATTAAAACATTTCAGCGGTCATACTCCGGTAGGAATAGTTAGAAATGCCAGCAGGGCTCAGCAAGAAAAAGTAATTACTACCCTGGACCGGTTGTTGGATGGACCGATCGATATGTTCACGGTGCTCTTGATCGGTAATTCTCAAACCTTTAGCTGTGATGGTCTGATGATTACTCCCAGGGGGTATCAGCTATGATCCTGGTACTGGCCGGTACCGGAGAAAGCAGGGAAATTATCGGTGCACTGAAGAAATGTTCTTATCCCGTGTTGGCTTCAGTAGTGACTGATTACGGTTATGATTTATTAAACAGCATGGGGATCAAGGTTATTAAACAGAGATTAGACCGAGAGATGATGGTTGCTCAGATCGAAAAAAATAAACTGACAATAATAATTGATGCAACCCATCCCTTTGCCCGGGAGGCATCATTAAATGCCCTGGCGGCCTGTCGTCAGGCCGGGATTAGTTATATTCGCTTTGAACGACAAGGGGTCGAGGAAATCCCGGCCGCTGTGGAGGCTGATCATCCTAAAAAGTTGCTGCTGGCCGCTGATTTTCGGGAAGCAGCCCGAATCGCCGCCGATTATCAAAAAATCTTGTTAACGATCGGCAGTAAAAATCTCCATTACTTTACGGAAGAGATCAGTAACTGGCAGGAGCGCCTGATCATCAGGATTCTCTCGGATTGGCCGTTTGTAAAAAGGGCCCGGGAGCTGGGTTTTTCTCCGGCCAATATTATTGCAATGCAGGGTCCTTTTAGCCGCCAAATGAACCGGCTAATTTTAAAAGAATATCAGGTTAACTTGCTGGTGTGCAAGGATAGCGGTGAACGGGGCGGGCTGAATAGCCGATTGGCCGCAGCGGAGCAATTAAATATACCGGTACTTTTGATCAAACGCCCGGTATTGGATTATCAGCTGGTCGTTAGGTCAGCCCCCCAACTACTCCGGGTGATTAAGGTGATAACTGAAAAAACTCGGGCTGGTGGTGAGAACAATTAAAAAAGGGATATTGGTATTAACCAAAAAAGGAATCAGCCTGGCCGAGCGGTTAAGAGCCCTCTATCAACCATTTCAACAGGCCGATATTTATTACCCCGTCAGTCGGAGTA
Source organism: Halanaerobiales bacterium (assembly GCA_022360715.1). Taxonomy (GTDB): domain Bacteria; phylum Bacillota; class Halanaerobiia; order Halanaerobiales; family DTU029; genus JAKSCG01. The sequence continues at coordinate 2,845 of JAKSCG010000044.1, read as the reverse complement.
AGGAAAAGTCTGAAAATAACAATTACCACTATAGCTATCAAGGCTCATTAAGGGAACAGGTTGGTCGGCTCTTTCCCGAATATAATCAACTGGTTTTTATTATGGCCTTAGGGATTGTGGTACGGGTGATTGCCCCTTATTTAAAGGATAAGCGGTCTGACCCGGCGGTGGTAACAATTGATCAAGCCGGGCGTAATATTATCAGTACCCTTTCCGGTCATCTGGGAGGGGCCAATCGGTTGGTACTTGAGATTGCCGCTGCCCTCGGTGGAAATCCGGTAATTACAACTGCCAGTGAACTGGAGGGACAGATTGCCTTTGACCTCCTGGCCCAAATGCTTAATTGTCGACTAATCCCTTTTGCCAATTTGAAACAGGCTAATGCCGCAGTTGTCAATGAGAGTATGGTCAATATTTTTACTGATCACTATTGTTCATTAATTAAGGAGGTTTTACCAAAGGGAGCTAATCAGAAAATTAAGATTTATCCGCTGGGAGAGCTGGAAAAGCATCAGAACGGTTTTCCGGTGATCATTAGTAACCGGCAATTGCCCTTGATATACCGAGATTATTTGCAACTGGTCCCCCGCAACATAGTTATTGGAATTGGTTGCAGACGGGGAGTACAGTTAAAGCAGGTGGAAACCGCGGTGACAAATGCCTTAGCCCAGCTCCGCTTGAAAAAGGAAGGAATCAAAAATCTAGCGACAATTGAGCTAAAGAGTGATGAAAGGGCGATCAGTGAGTATGCCGGTAAATTAGGAGTGCCGGTGGATTTGATCAAACAGGAGGAGATCCGGGCGGCTGATTTTACTTATCGCACTTCTCCCTTTGTGCAGCAGGCAATCGGGGTAGGCGGGGTTTGTGAACCGGCAGCGCTGCTCAGTGCCAAGCAAGGGAGGTTACTGTTGGGTAAAACTGTCTTTAATCAGATTACAATAGCAGTAGTTGAAGAGAGTGGTGAAATTGATGGAAATACCAAGGATCGTATTAGCCGGTACTCAGAGTGGGGTTGGTAAAACTACCCTGGCCGTTGGTCTGATGGCCGCCTTAAAGCGACGGGGTTACCAGATCCAGCCCTATAAGGTCGGTCCGGATTATATTGACCCCGGTTTTCATACGCTGGCTACCGGCAGGAGATCTCGAAACCTGGATAACTTTTTCCTGGGAGAAGAGGGATTGATCCGGCTTTTTTTACAGACCGGCCAGGAGGCTGATCTGGCCATTATTGAGGGGGTGATGGGCCTTTTTGACGGGAAAGGTCGAACGGGAGAAAGCAGTACCGCCCAGGTAGCCAAAATAGTAAAAACCCCGGTAATTCTGGTTATTGACGGTCAAAAAATGGCCCAGAGTGCTGCTGCCATGGCCTATGGTTACAAGAATTTTGACCGGGAATTACTGGTCAGTGCGGTTATCATTAATAATCTAGCCAGCGAAAATCATTATCAGTTGATCAAATACCCGTTGGAAAAAAAGGCCGGGGTTAAGGTATTAGGTTATTTGCCGGCCCAGCCGGAACTAAGTTTGCCGGAAAGACACCTGGGTTTAGTTCCAATTGCCGAGAGTAAGAAATTGGGAGCTTACCTGGAACAACTGGTCAGCGCGATCGAACAACATATTGACCTTGAACAGCTAATGGAGATTGCTATCCAAGCTCCGGAGCTGGACCTACCTGCTCCAACCAATAATCACAATCTATTATTGCCTAAGCAGCAGTTTTCGGTTAAAATAGGAGTTGCCTATGATCAGGCTTTTAATTTTTATTATCAATATAATCTGGAATTATTAAAGGAACTGGGGGCAGTGCTTAAAACTTTTAGTCCGATTAAGGACCGGAAGTTGCCGGATGTTGACGGCTTATACTTGGGCGGGGGTTTTCCGGAGAGTTTTTTAGTCCAACTGGCTACGAATAATTCGCTCAAAAAGGATATTGCCCGGGCAATCAAAGCCGGGCTACCGACTTATGCTGAGTGTGGCGGGCTGCTCTATTTATGTCAAGAGCTCAGTGATCTAAATGGGAACTGCTTTTCAATGGTCGGGGTGATCCCGGCCCGGGCAGTGATGACCAGCAGACTACAGGGAATGGGATATGTCAGGGTTGAAGCAATCCGGGATAATATTTTATTTCAGCAAGGCAACGTAGCCAGGGGCCATCAATTCCATTATTCCCGTCTGGACGGGCTTGCGGACGATAGACCGGCCTACCGCCTTGAGCGGGGAAGGGGAGAAGGGGTGAGAACTGCCGGTTATCTCCAGGGTAATTTGCTGGCCAGTTATGTCCATCTCCATTTTGGCAGTAATCCCTTTTTAGCCCAGCGCTTTATTGAGCAGTGTTCCCGATGAGAAAACAGGGGGGAAGTTAGTGATTGATAATAGAACAGTGATGATTCAGGGAACCGGCTCAGATGTCGGTAAAAGCATACTCGCTACTGCTTTATGCCGGATCTTCGCCCGGAAGAATCTTAAAGTCGCTCCTTTCAAATCCTGGAATATGTCCCTTAATTCCTATGTGACCGCAGACGGGGGAGAAATCGGAATTGCTCAGGCGATCCAGGCCCAGGCAGCCGGGATTAGTCCGACTGTTGAGATGCAACCGATTCTGGTTAAGCCGCGGGGGAAAGGCTTGAGCCAGATTATCATCCGGGGTAAAGCGATTGGCGATCGGGGGCATCATAAAGATAAGAAATACATCAATTGGGCCTTGCTAAAGATCAGGGAATCATTAGAAAAACTGCGAACAGAATATGACCTGGTAGTGATCGAAGGTGCAGGAAGTCCGGTTGAGCTTAATGTCAAAGAACAGGATCTGGCTAATATGAAGGTAGCTGCTTTATTTAAAACCCCG
>JAKSCG010000234.1 GCA_022360715.1 Halanaerobiales bacterium | reverse complement strand
TTTTGGTTATGGGAGGAATGTTTATGAGAAAAATATTAATACTGGCCAGTCTATTTATTTTGATGCTTTCCTTGGGAGTTTCAGCGGAAAAGTTTGCCTTTGATGCGGAGAAGCTTGATTTTGTCGGTGGGTTGACCTATAATAATTTTGCAAATAAAGAGACCGAAGATGACAAAGAAATTACGAAAGAATTCAAAGAGCTGGATAATGGAATCGGCTTTTATGCCGGCTTACGCTATCCTTTACAGGAGAACATTGCTTTAGGAATTGGCCTTGACCGAGCCGCCGGTTCAGCTAAAAAAGATAAAATAGCGGTTGATCGTTCAATCTTGGGGCCATATGCCGAGGTTGTCTACCAGGTAAATGAATTTATTGATGTAAGTGCAGCCCTTGCCTATTATCTGTATGATTCTACCAGAACCGAAGATACAGATAAAACTGAATGTACCGGAAACGGTATTGGTTTCTTAGTGGGCGGTAGCTACGAGTATCCGCTTCAGGACGGTTTCGCACTCAAGGGTTCTGTCGGTTATCGCATGGCCACTATTGATCTTAAGGAACAGACGGTAGATGATAAGAAAGTTGATATAACAGATCAAAAAATGAAAATTGATTTGAGCGGTTTCCGGGTTAGCGCCGGGATCAGCTATAGTTTCTAAATAAAGGTACTTAGAGTGTTTTGAAAAAGGCTTCTCTGTTTAAGCAGAGGGCCTTTTTTTATAATTTGGAGCAGGCTGAATCATAATAATAATATAACTGGAGGTGAATTTGAGATGAATTATTCGACAATAATGGTGGTGCTGTTGGACAAAAGGACCGATGCTGCTCCACGGGTCCAGGAGATCTTGACCCGTTACGGTTGTATTATCGGTACACGGATTGGCCTGCATCAGCTTAATGATTGTTCGGAAGAGGGCCTAATTATTCTACACATTGGCGGGAACGATGGTGAGGTCGAAAAGCTGGCCGGGGAATTAGCCGGGGTGCACCGGGTTAAGGTTCAGCAGATGAAGGTTGGTTTTGACCAATAAACTGTGGAATAACGGACAGACCCCACCTGCTGTCGGTGGGGTCCCTGCTATTATTCTTCTTCTCCTGAATAAGGCCTTTTTGGCGGATAGGGCGGATAGGGATCACAGGGAGGACATGGGGGTTTGGAAAGGAGTTCAACAGCACATATATTTTCGATAGGTATTATTACTCTAAAACCCTGGTCTTCTGTTTCTTTTGCCCCATTGGGGAAGAATATATCAATTGGTACGATTCCGCCTCTTACCCCAACCAATTCAATAAAATCAGCACCGATTAAAGCTAAACACCCGATCGCTTTTTTTAGAAAACCACAGCAGCAGAATTCAACGATAACGATCTGGTCCTGATAGACTTCATCTAACCTACACTTGAAATTATTTGTTGGTCTAAATACCTGTAAATCAATAGCCTCTTCCACCTGTTCTTTTTTTTCTTTTTCGGTCATCTTCTTTAACCTCCTTTCTTGATAACGAATTTTTGCATTAGATCGACTTGTGTTAAGGAAACTTTCTACTTTTAAGAAATTATTTCTAAAATTAAAATTCCTTATTTCAGTAATTGCTTTTTGAATATAGGGCGGCAGACTGTTATATTTGTTCGAAATCCCTTCCATAGTTTTCAGGAGGTTTGTTTTTGACTTTGACATCATCTAACCCTCCCTGCTAATTAATTATTGGATTTTGTAATAGAATATGAGTTGACTAAAAAAAGTGTGCAAAAATGATAAATAATTTAAATGACTCAAGTCATTTTTATGTAGAAAGATGATGACTTGCGAGTATTCCATTATGCTCATAAAACAGCTATAATTAAATTAAGGTATAATAAATGGCTTTAGCTGGGATGCCCTGGTTCAAATAATACATTTGAGTAATTAATTCTTGACAAGGATATTATTATATTTTACTATCAAGATACTGTGAGCTATTTAACGGAAAGGGGTTTGAGCTGAGATGGAAAAAAAGGTAGTGATTGTAGGCGGAGTAGCGGGTGGGGCCAGTGCGGCAGCCCGGTTGAGACGGCTGGATGAGTGTGCTCAGATTACGCTGTTTGAAAAAGGGGAATATATTTCCTATGCAAATTGTGGTTTGCCTTATCATATTGGTGGGGTTATCCCGGAGAGAGAAGATCTGCTGGTTCAGACCCCCGAACGGATGGAGGCAAGGTTTAAGCTCAGTGTTCAGGTAAAAAAAGAGGTTATCGCCATTGAGCGGGAGAAAAAAGAGGTTAAGGTAAAAGACCTGGTCAGTGGAGAGGTCTTTAGGTCAGCATATGACTATTTGATTCTGTCACCGGGCGCAGAACCCTTTATGCCACCGATTAAAGGCATTGACCGGGATAATGTCTTTACCCTGCGGACTATTCCCGATACCGACCGGATTAAGGACTTTGTTGAGCAGAGAAGGCCGGAAAAAGCGGTAGTGATCGGCGGGGGTTATATCGGGCTGGAGATGGTGGAAAACCTGCAAGAAAAAGGAATTCAGGTTGCAGTGGCTGAACTGCTGGAACAGGTTATTAATCCACTCGATTATGAAATGGCGGCAATGGTCCATAATCACCTCCGGATGAAGGGGGTTAGTCTTTATCTTAAAGATGGGGTCAGCGAAATATTATCAGAAAAAGGTCAAACGGTCGTAGTGCTGGCCAGCGGGAAAAGACTGACCGCCGATTTGATCATTTTATCAATTGGGGTGAGACCGGTAACTGAGCTGGCGCGTCAGGCCGGTCTGGAACTTGGCCAAAGCGGGGGAATTAAGGTTAATCATTTTTTACAGACTTCTGATCCGAATATTTACGCCATCGGTGATGCAATTGAGGTTAATGATTTGATCAGTGGTCAACAGGTAATAATCCCACTGGCTGGCCCGGCCAATAAACAGGGAAGGATTGTAGCCGATAATATAGCCGGGGGGAAGGAAAAGTATCATGCGACCCAGGGGACAGCAATTGCCAAGGTATTTGATCTGACCGTGGCTACAACCGGTAATAATCAAAAACAACTAGACAAAAGGGGAGTTAACTATCAGGTATCATATACTAATTCCAATAACCATGCCGGTTATTACCCAGGTGCTGTCCCGATGTTGATCAAGCTGATCTTTACGGCAGAAGAGGGGAGACTGCTGGGGGCCCAAATTGTGGGGCAGGATGGTGTCGATAAGCGGATTGATCTTTTAGCCACCGCGCTCAAACACCGACTGACTGTCTTTGATCTCCAGGAATTGGAACTGGCTTATGCCCCACCCTATGGTTCGGCGAAAGATCCGGTTAATATGGCCGGCTATGTGGCCGGTAATATCTTAAAAGGATTGGTTCAACCAATCCAGTGGCATCAGATCGCTCAGCTGGACCAGAATACGGTCTTACTTGATGTCCGGGAAGAGGTGGAGACCAAATACGGTAAGATTGAGGGCTCACTTAATATCCCTTTAAACAGTCTGCGCGAACGCCTGGGCGGGTTGGAGCGGGAGCAAGCGATTGTAGTTTATTGTTCGGTAGGGTTAAGGGCCTATCTTGCCTGTCGTATCCTTAGTGGTCATGGTTTTACCCAGGTTAAAAATCTGGCCGGTGGCTATAAACTTTATCGAGCTGTCCAGGATGATCAAAACCAGGTGATTAGAGAACCGGAACCGGAAGAAATATATCGACGTTCTGAGACGGAAGAGGGAATGCATTATATTTAACTGTTACGGTAATCAACTAAAAAGGAGTGGACCGATGAGAAAGCTAATTTTGGTTATTATACTAATTTTAAGTATATTGACCGGCGGTTTTTCCGTAATGGCGGAAGAAATTAAGGTAACCATTAACGGAGAGGAAATAAGTGAGGATGAGATAAGCGCGGATCATAGTGTTGTTTTTTCTGATTGGGGACAGTTTAGGTTTAATAGCGGACTGTTGCTCGGGATGATCCAACTTGATATGGCCGGATTAAATGACATTATGGAAGAGGCCGGTTTTGCTCCCTTTGAACAGAACCTGCTCATGTTCGGAGGCGGGGGTTTGTTTGGGGTGAGAAAGGGGGCCCGTTTGGGGGGAATGGGATTGGCAGGTAAATTTTCTACCACCGGTCCTGCTCCGAAAAAGGCCACATTTGAGTTAAATTATGGAGGCTTGATCTATGAACAGGGGATCTTTGCTGCCGGTGGTACCGATATAGCGGTTGGGGCCCTCTTCGGTGGCGGGACGGCCGGATTAAGGGTCGTACATGGTTCAATTGATGATTTAAAAGATGGGATCAATAATCCGATAATAACTCCATTCAGGAAAGACTTTGTACTAATTCAACCGAGGTTAATCATTTATCAACAGATATCACCTTTGGTGGGATTGAGTTTAGAGCTGGGATACTTACTGAGCTATGATTTTGGAGAAACCTGGAAGATCGATCAACAGATAGTGGAAGGTCCGCTGGAAAACTTAATAGCACCGGTAGTTAATTTGGGGTTCAGTATAGGGTTTTAAAGTTAATATAGTTGAGGGGAGGCTCGGAAATGAAGCAGGGGAAATACGGATTACTGGTAGGATTGCTGATCCTATTGGCAATTTTGGTGGTTAATGATACCAGTATAGCGGGAGAGATGCAGGAGCTCGCAATTAATGGTCGTCGCGATTTACAGATAGCGGTGGAAGGGGCTAAGATCGAATTTGTCGAAAATAGTGACCGGATTTATCTGTCCGAGGAGCTTATAGTAAAAAATGAACCGGATAGTCTGTATATCACTTCACCCCGTGTCAAAGGCCTTACTGGCTTTTTCAATCTTGTCAAGGTTAATCAATCCGCTAAAAAAATAATAATTGGTACCGCCGGGGGCTTTTCCCGGGTGGAAATAAATAGCGGAGGAGTAGCAATTAGAGGTACACTTCAGGCAGAAACAATTGAAATCAAGGCTGCCGGGATCGATATTCAAGCCAATTTAGCAGCCGAAAAACTAAGGATTGCCGGGGCCGGCCTTAATCTAAGAGGGAAGATCAAGACAGAAGAACTGGTAATAGATAGTGCGGGGATGGATATTGACATTGCAGTGGAGGATACCAGACAGCTTGCTCTATCCGGAGCCGGTTTTAGTGTTAAAATAAAATATCTGGACACTTGGGACGGAAGGCGACAGGTAAAGGCCGCAGCAGTCGGTGGGGATTTATCTCTGCTGATCCCCCGGGACAACGATAAGCAAGCCGTTGGTGAATTGGATGTCGATACAAGTGGATTTATTACGGTAAAGGTGGATTACTATTAAAGTACTTTCTTAATAGATAAAAGAATTTCCGGGGCTATTTATAGTAATAGCCCCCATTTTCTTCTTTACAGGTGAACATATGTATGGTATAATCAAAAGGAAATGTATTAATAACTAGTATGTGGACAGGCGTCGGAAGGGGTAAAGAGCAATGAAATTAATTAATAAACTTGAGATTTTAGCTGATGCGGCAAAATACGATGTTTCCTGTGCATCCAGCGGTAGTAGCCGTCAGCAGTTGGCCGGAGGAATCGGGAATACGGTAAATTGCGGTATCTGTCATAGCTGGTCTGATGATGGTCGCTGTATATCCTTGTTAAAAATATTGTTTACTAATTACTGCATATATGACTGTGTTTATTGTGTTAATCGGGTCTCCAATGACCGACCCCGGGTATCTTTTACACCGGCTGAGATCGCGGAATTAACGATTAATTTTTACCGACGAAATTATATTGAAGGACTTTTTTTAAGTTCGGCTGTTTTAAAAAGCCCGGATTACACGATGGAGCTATTACTGCAAACCGTCAAAAAGCTGAGGGAAGAAGAACGGTTTAACGGTTACATTCACCTGAAAGCGATTCCCGGTGCCGATTATTCACTAATTACCAGGGCCGGATTATACGCCGACCGGATGAGCGTTAATATTGAGCTTCCCTCCAAAAGGAGCTTACACCTACTGGCCCCTCAGAAAGATCCGGCTCAGATCATTAACCCGATGAAGCAGATCAGAGCAGGAATTAAATCCAACAGCGAAGAGCGGAAGCGGTTTAGCAAAACACCCCGTTTTGTTCCGGCCGGACAGAGTACACAGTTGATTATCGGCGCCAGTCCTGAACCTGATTATCATATCCTGCGGCTTTCGGAGGGTCTGTACAATAATTTTAACCTGAGACGGATTTATTACTCGGCCTATGTACCGGTCGGGGACAATCCTAATCTACCACAGCTGACAAGACCACCGCTGCTGCGTGAACATCGCCTATATCAGGCCGACTGGTTACTCCGCTTTTATGGCTTTAAGGCTGATGAACTCCTTGATCAGAGAAATCCCAATTTTAATACCCATCTTGACCCGAAAGCCAACTGGGCCCTTAATCACCTTGATTTATTTCCGGTGGAGATCAACCAGGCGGACTATCAAGTATTGTTGCGAGTCCCGGGGATCGGTGTAAAATCGGCCCAAAGAATCTTAGCGGCCCGGCGAACCGGTAAAATAACTTATTTTGACCTGAAAAAGTTCGGGACTGCTTTGAAAAGAGCCCGTTATTTTATTACCTGTCAGGGTAAGTATTATGGGGGTATACCTCTCCGTGAAGATCTGATCAAAGACAGGCTAACGGTCGGCAGGGGTCTTGACCCGGAGCGACAACAGCTTTCCCTTTTTACCGATAATAATTTTAATCCTGATCCGTCGAAAGAGATTGAGGAAATACTACTGCTCAAAGGAGGTACTCCCGGATGAGGTACTATCTTTATGACGGGAGTTTTTCGGGATTATTAACGGCTATTTATCAAGCCTTTACTCGGAAAGAAAGACCGGCAAAGATCATCGGTAAAGAGTTTTATCGGGAGAATTTGTTTGCCGAAAAGATCGAGATCAAAACCGAAGCACAAGCGGCCGATCGGGTCGCTCAGGCCATTAAAAGGAAGATCTCGGCCCGAACGCTCCGACTGATTTACTATGTCTTTTTATCGGAGCAGAAAGGAGCAGCAGATCTAATTTTTAGTTTCCTGGAGTTGGGCTTTAAAATAGGCCAAAAACTGGACGGACATTATACCGATCCGACTGTGCTAAAAATTAATCGGCTGGCCAAAAGGGTTAGTTTGGAGTTGCACCGTTTGTTGGGTTTAATTCGTTTTCAGGAAATTGACCACGGTATTTTTTATGCCCCGCTGGAACCCGATAATAATTTGCTTCCATTACTGGCCCCCCATTTTGTCCGGCGATTGGCCGATCAAAACTGGTTGATTCATGACCGGAAGAGGCAACTGGCCGTAGTTTACAATCAAGAAGAATGGTTCATTACCCCGTTAGCCCGGTTTACCATTAATAATACTGTTCAGGAAAAGCAATATCAGGGATTATGGCAAGGGTTTTTCCGGAGCATTACCATTAAAAACCGAGAGAATCCCAAGTTGCAACGGCAATTTATGCCGAAAAGATACTGGAAGTACTTGATTGAAAAAGATTTTAGTTAACAATGGGCCATTGGTCTTTTTTTTTGTAATCATACTTGACAAAATTCCCGATTACTTTTATAATAATAGTGTACTAGAAAGATAGTGCACTAGTTGAAACCGTTTGGGAGGAGGCTAAAATGAAAATAAATTTTGATGCAACAAAGCCCATTTATGAGCAAATTATTGATCAGATCAAGAAAATGCTGATCAGGCAAGAGATGAGTCCGGGAGAAAAATTACCTTCACAGCGAGATCTGGCTCGCTTGATTGAAGTTAATCCCAACACAATTCAACGGGCTTATCGGGAGATGGAACTGTTGGAATTAGTGGAAACCCGTCGGGGGAAGGGGACATTTATCAAGGAGGATGAAAAGATGATGAGTGAGATCAGAAGGGAGATGGCCAGGGATGCCGCTAATAAGTTTATCGAAGAAATGCTCTCCCTGGGTTTTTCCCAAGCGGAAATAGTTACCTGGATTGAAAATGAATTGGTTGATTTGAAAAAACATACTAACTAGAAGAGGAGGGTTTCTTAAATGGAAGACAAAATTGCCGTTGAGATCAAGAACCTGGTCAAAAAATATCCCGGGGTTAACGCCTTAAAGGGAGTGGATATCAACTTTCCGGCCGGTAAAATAACCGGATTAATCGGACCAAACGGTAGTGGTAAATCAACTATGTTAAAATCAATAGCCGGTCTGGCCCGGCCTTCGGAGGGTGAGATCAGTGTTTTTTCCGAAAAACCCCACTGGAAATTAAAAGAGCGAATTGCCTTTTTACCGGAAATAAATTATTTTTATAAAAACTATACAATTGGCCGGATGCTCAAGCTATACCAAAGTCAGTTTACTACTTTCAGCCAGGAAAAGGCCTTAGAATTACTGGATTTTATGAATTTAAAACCAGGATTGATTATCAAAAACCTTTCCAAAGGGATGGTGGGGCGATTAAAACTGGTACTGACGATGGCCCGGCAGGTTCCTTTGATTATTATGGATGAACCCCTGGCCGGGATTGACCCCAAGTCAAGGTCCCGAATTCTGGAGGGGATCATCAATGAATATAATGCCGAGGAACAGACCATAATTTTATCAACCCACGAAGTACTTGAAGCAGAACGCTTCTTTGACTTTGTGATCTTTCTGGAAAATGGTGAAGTCAAGCTACAGGGTGATGCTGACGATCTAAGGGCAGAACATAGTAAATCAATTCAGGACCTGGTTAAGGAGGTATTTATATGAAAACTTGGTTTGCTCTCTATAAAAAAGAACTATATGCACTTACTTTTTTTGCACTTGTTGTATCTTTAATTATGCTGGGTTGGGAGCTTTTCCTCTGGTATAAGGCACCGCACTGGCCGGAAGGGCTAGCTTTCGGACTAAGTTTTATTCCCTTTAGCTTTTATCCATTGCTGATGCTCTGGCTTGGTTATAGTTCATTCCGTCAGGAATGGAAAGATGAAACGAGCTATTTTATGTTATCAATACCCAGACCAGGCTGGCAGTTGAATCTTTCCAAATTGGTGGCCGGAGTGACTTTTTATGCCGGGATTACCCTCTTAAATTTACTTTTGATTTATTTCTTACACCACCTGGTTTTTATCAAGCCAATTCTGAAGGAAAACCCTGAATTTTTGGGAGAGACGGGAAGATGGGTTGCCGGGATGATCGGGCAGGGCTTACTTTATTATCTGCTCTTAGGAGTGATAGTTTATGTAGTCAGTCAGTTTTCCCAACTGATCAGTCAGTTTTATAGTCGCTTTAGAGGATTAATCAGTATTGTTGTTTTTATTTTATCCTATTATCTGATCTACCGTGGTGGCAGTATTCTGGCCCCGTTGTTTAAATGGGTTCCGGATCTCCCGATCCGGATACCGGGAGGAGAGTTTAATCCGGCCAGAGAAGTGCTTGTAACAGTTGATCTTGCACCAGTGGTCGTATCAGGCTTAATAATCATTGCGATCTTTTTTAGCGGTTCCCGGATTCTGGAAAGACACTTAGAGGTATAGGGGGGAGCGATCATGCCAAAAAAACATATTGTTACCATAATTATTATTGTGCTCAGTGTTATTATGTTTATGGATTTTAGATTAAACGGGATCGATGTGTTTGAAAGCTATTTCCGACAAATGGAGACCGATTCAGTCCGTGATCTGCGCAAGGATATCGGTTATGGCTGGCGAGGTTCTTCTGATCAAAAGGCTGAAAAAACTCATCAGTTTACCGTTGATCCTCTCGAAGCAACTGAATTATTTATTAATAACCGGCTTGGTTCAATTAAGATTAAGGGTGAGGACCGCCAGAATGTTAGCATCAGTTATAAGTTAAGGGTCTATGCTGATAAAAGCGAACAGGCTGAGGAATTCATTCAGCAACTGGAAGTGGAGAGCAAGATTAATGGTAGTCGCCTCGAGTTTATGTTAGCTAGACTAAAATATCCCGACTATATTGTGGCGGTTTTGCTCGACTATGACCTGCTGGTTCCCCGACAACTGGCCCTTGATCTTACTAATCGGTATGGAGAATTACTGGTCAGTAATATGGCTAACGATGTCGACCTGGCCGCTTTTCATGGTGAGATGACAATATTTAATATCAGTGGGGAAGCTAATATCCTATCTCGATATGGTACTCTCTATCTGGCCTCGGTGGAAAAACCAGCTCGGGTTGATGTTTCACACGGAAAGGCTACTATTAAAAATATCAGGGATAATCTGATATTAAAGTCTAATCACACTAATGTTGGAGTAGATACTATCAAAGGGAGTGCAGATATTAAGCTAAGTCATGGAGCGCTTGTTTTTGAAGAAATCGCTGGAAATGTCAAAGTTGATTCACGATATGCTGAAATAAATGGGGAAAGCATTGGCGGGGAATTTATAGGAGATCTAAACCATGGAGAACTTACGCTGCATGATGTTCGAAATAATACCAATATTACTTCGAACTATTGCGATCTGAATCTCTATCTTTCTCCGGTATTAAATGATTTTTGGGTGGATTGTAGAGTAGAATACAAAAATATCAAAACTAACCTTCCCTTTAAGGTATTGGAAGTTGGTAATCATCAGAAAGAGCTGAAAGGAGAGAGCGGTACGGGAGAAATAATTATTGATCTGGAAGGAAAAAGTGCTAATATATTGTTATTCCAGGAGTAATTTGGTAATAACTTCCGTTTAGCGAATATCATTTTCAGATTGTGATAAACCAGACAGCTTCCCCAGCAGGTCCATGCGGGGTAATCGCATGAATCTTTATCAAGGTTAGAACCACCAGGCTGGGGAAGCCAGTTAATCTCTCTCATATTCCCACAGCAAGATTCGATCAAAGGAAAGCTGATCAATCTTTTGGCTTTTTTTCCGATCGACCCCGGTTAAATACCTTAAAATATGGGTAATATTCATATTATCGATCGGGTTTTGGGCTTTTGCTTGCCGACTGTATTCAATTAGCTGATAACTCCCTTGGTCAACCGGGATATTTCTCCTG
>JAKSCG010000151.1 GCA_022360715.1 Halanaerobiales bacterium | reverse complement strand
TTGGTCTTCAAATAAGATAAAAAAACCATTAATCACATCACGGACCAGATTCTGAGCGCCAAAACCAATAGCCAGGCCAACTATACCGGCCCCGGCCAGGATTGATTCGATCGGTACATCAAAAATTGAAAAAACAATCATCACTACAAAAAAATAAATCCCGTAGCGTAAAATACTCTTTAAAAGCATGATCAGGGTATTCCTTCTTCGCTCACTACTATATCCCCGTGCTTTCTTTTTTAAAATATTGTCAATAAAGCGATTTCCCAGTTTAATCAGCAACATTCCGAAAATAACAATCAAAATACTGCCCAGGATGTCAAAGGCATATCCCCATAAATCTATTTGATTGAGTATTGCCGCAGCATTAGCCAGAAGCTCGACATGATCCATCGTTGACCCCTCTTTCTGTCACCGTTAAGGTCTTGTCCCTAACGGAGAAATAGATATATAGCTATTATAACCACAACAAAGATTATTAAAGGAATATAACAACCCGGTTCCCGAAAAAAATTGTTATTACTTAATTCATCGCTATTTTTACCAGCCAACCGGTGGGATTGTTTTAAATATTTAATTGAATCCTTAATATTACCTTCCTGGCGAAGGATTACTCCCATATTATTATAGGCCGGCCCGTATTCAGGGTCAATTTCCATCGCCTGGGTATAATACTCCTTGGCCTTGTCCAGTTCTCCGTTTTCCCGGGCCAGACTTCCCAGGTTGGTAAGCGAAGGAACAAATTGCTCATCAAGCTCAAGGGAGGTCAATAAATACTGCTGAGCCTTGTCCAGTTCCTTTTGATAGATAGCGATGACCGCCAATTTATTATATAGAGGGACAAAATCAGGTACTTCTTCCTTTAATTCAGTGAAAATCTCTGTCGCTTGCTCAAATTTGCCCCGGTCCAATTCTCTGATTCCGGTCCGGTATTTTTCCTGTAATTGCACACTTAGTTTTTCAAAATATTTCTTTTCCTGCATGCTCCACTTCCTTTCTTCCCTAACATCTATTATAGTCGGAGAAATTGAAAACATCAAGCAATAAAAAAACCTGCCGAAGACCGACAGGTTTTTTCTGGAATAAACTACTAAATTTTCCGAAATATTTTGGAGGTAATTCTTACTTAATTAGCTCAAACATTCTTTTTATATCCTCGGCCGCCATCGCAAACTTTGATTTCTCAATCAAGATATTTTTACCGGTCATTATATATGATGGAAATACCCGGATTTTACCATAATAAAATTGTTCATCCCTAATCTTGTAAGTTGCCATAGCCGGAATCACATTTTTATTGGTTTTGCTTCTGGCAATCAGATTAAAGGCTTTTTTGGCAACATCCCCCATCAACATAATCACTGTCAGATTAGGGAATAAACTTAATTCTTTTTCCAAAAAAGGCAAACTTTCTTCAATCATACTTCTGGGTATGGTATATTCGGTTTTCGGTCGTTTTACTGCATTGGTAAGATATATTCCAGCGGCAAGGATTTGTTCAATTGTGCTGGCCCGAACCCCGGCTTTTTGAAATAAAGGGATAGTTGTCTTCAAATAACCGGGTGAATCAGCTTGTCCGTAAAAATCATCACCAGGATCAGCCGGTACCACTTCATTGATCATCACCGCTTTAATTTGGTCCGGCTCGACCACAACATTGGAAAACTGTAGCTGCTCATTCCCCGGTCCTTTTGGGGCAAACCCACCTAACACTTCCTGGATATTAACCAACATAAGCTCACTCCTCTGTTTTGTGTTTTGATTATTCTCTGTTCATTAATAAGCATAACACAAAAATATGACAAGTCCGGTCATGTTTTCGGCTAAATAATTCTTACCAGCGCAAATCAGGATTCCGGGCCGCAGCAACATCATCCAACTTGCGCACCGGAGTGTGGTGGGGAGCATTTTTCACCAATTGCGGCTTTTCTTCTATTTCCCGGGAAATATTCTTCATTGTTTCGACAAATTTATCGAGTGTTTTAATGTTTTCCGTCTCGGTCGGCTCGATCATCAGGGCCTCTTTAACCACCAATGGGAAATAAATTGTCGGGGCGTACTGCTGATAATCGAGCAGTCTTTTGGCAATATTGAGGGTGCTAACCCCCTTCTCCTTTTGCCGGATTCCCGATAAAACAAACTCATGGAGGCTATTTTCTTGATATGGTAATTCAAACTGATCTTTTAGCCGTGCTTTCATATAGTTGGCATTGAGCACCGCATGCTCGGTTGCTTCTTTTAAGCCACTGGCTCCCAGTGCCCGAATATAGGCATAGGCTTTTAACATCACCCCGTAATTCCCATAAAAGGCATGGACCTTACCCAGGGAGAGCGGACGGTTATAATCCCAATAATATCTGGCCTGGTCCTTGCTCAGCACCGGAACAGGCAAATAGGGACTTAAGAATTCTTTAACCCCGACCGGTCCGGCCCCGGGACCTCCACCACCATGTGGTGTAGAAAAGGTTTTATGGAGGTTAAAATGGAGTACATCAAAGTTCATATCCCCAGGCCGAACATAACCCATAATAGCATTCATATTAGCACCATCATAGTAAAGTAAACCCCCGGCTTGGTGAACTATCTCGGCAATTTCCAGAATATCCTTTTCAAAGATCCCCAATGTGTTGGGATTGGTTAACATCAGGGCTGCTACCTCTTGATCAACAGCCGCCCGTAAAGCGGCCAGGTCAATCATACCCTTTTGATTAGATTCAATCTCAACAACCTGAAATCCGGCCATCGCAGCACTGGCCGGGTTGGTGCCATGGGCTGAATCCGGAACGATCACTTTTGTACGCTGCTCCCCCCTTTCGGCAAAGTACTTCTTTATGATCATCAATCCGGTTAATTCACCGTGTGAACCGGAAGCCGGTTGTAAGCTTACCTGATCCATTCCGCTAATCTCAGCCAGGTATTCCTTTAGTTCATATAAGAGCTCCAGCGAACCTTGCACCTGTTCTTCTTCCTGATAGGGATGAAGTTGGCTCAATTTCTCCAGACGGGCAATGTCTTCATTTATTTTCGGATTATACTTCATTGTACAGGAACCGAGGGGATAGATCCCGGAATCAACTCCATAATTCATCTGTGATAAACCGGTAAAATGCCT
Source organism: Halanaerobiales bacterium (assembly GCA_022360715.1). Taxonomy (GTDB): domain Bacteria; phylum Bacillota; class Halanaerobiia; order Halanaerobiales; family DTU029; genus JAKSCG01. Next base: position 33,291 of record JAKSCG010000151.1, on the reverse strand, counting down.
GACCACATCAACCTCACTGACTTCCGGCAAACCGGCCGGCTTTTCCCGGATTAAACTCTGATCCAGATAATCGCTTAGCTCACCAGCGGGTATATCCAACTCCGGCAAAGAATAACCTTTGCGGCCGGGGCTTCCATAATCTCTAATTAGGGGCTTAACCATCAATTTATCACCTCCAGAGCGGAAAGATACATCTCCAGCTCTTTTTTGGTCCTCTTTTCAGTGACACAAACTAATAATCCTTCCTGCCGATAATCAAACCTGGAAATATCGAGACCGGCAATTATCCCTTTCCGGTATAACTCTTTTTTAAGATCAAGCACCGGACAGGGAGCTGTGAGCAGAAACTCATGGAAGTAATTCCCCGGATTAATAATCTTAAAGCCAGGTAACTGCTTAATTCGTTCAGCCAGATAATGGGCTTTGGCCAGGGATTGTCCGGCAACCTCTCTTATTCCCTCTTTCCCCAGGGTCGACAGATAGATCGTCGCAATCAGGGCATTTAAAGCCTGATTAGTACAGATATTCGATGTAGCTTTCTCCCGTCTGATATGCTGTTCTCTGGTCTGAAGGGTCATCACATAACCTCGTTTCCCTTCCAGATCGCTAGTAGCTCCAACGATTCTCCCCGGTAAATGTCGAACATATTTTTTTCTGGTAGCCATATATCCCAGGTAAGGACCACCATAGCTTATTGTATTACCAAGGCTCTGCCCCTCCCCTACCACAATATCAGCCGCAAAATCACCTGGCGGGGTCAACAAACCCAGTGCCAGGGGATTGGCCACTACAACTAAAAGTATTTCTGAACCTGCCGAAACCAGTCCTTTAATTTCATCCATTAACTCAATTGATCCAAAAAAGTTAGGGTACTGGAGCACTACGGCTGCTGTCTGTTCATCCAGTTCATTTTTTAAAGCGGCCAGGTCGGTTAAGGTATCAACCAACTCGATTTCTTTAAATTCTAAGCCCTGATGAGAACCATAAGTCCTGGCTACGGCCCGGTAGGCCGGATGAACCCCTTTGGAAAGGATTATTTTCTTTTTACGGCTAATCCGTCCGGCCATCAGAACTGCTTCCCCGGTAGCTGAACCCCCGTCAAGGAGGGAAGCATTAGCCAGTTCCATTCCGGTTAATTCGCAAATCATACTTTGATATTCATAGATAGCCTGCAAGGTACCCTGACTTAATTCGGCCTGATAAGGGGTATAGGCAGTATAAAATTCGGCTCGGGAGATCAGGTGGTCAACAATACTGGGGATATAATGGTCATAAACCCCGGCCCCTAAAAAAGAAACCAGTTCTTCCAACGACTTATTCCGATTAGCTTTTTCTTTGGTCACACGGAGCAACTCTAATTCAGATAAACCGGTCGGAATATTGAGCGGTCTATCCAGGACTACCCTTTCCGGGATAGCCGAAAATAGCTCTTCGATCTGCTCTATCCCGATCGTCTTTAGCATAACCTCCTTTTCTCTTTCCGTATTAGATATATAATCCACGCTTACTCTACCTCCTCCAGAAACCGGGCATAAGCCTCTTTATCCATCAAACTTGCCACTTCCGTCTGTTCACTCAATTTAACTTTTATTAACCAACCCCGCCCATATGGATCTTCATTACAGAGTTCAGGTTGATCTAAGAGGCTTTGATTGGCCTCAATTACCTCACCGCTAAGGGGGATATAGACATCTGATACCGCTTTGACCGATTCAACAACCCCAAACTGATCAAATTGATTAAACCGGTCACCCGCTTCCGGTAACTCAACAAAGACAAAATCACCCATCTCAGCCTGGGCATGATCAGTAATCCCGATGGTTGCTTGATCGCCTTCCACTAAAACCCACTCATGATCCTCAGTATAAAGCAATTCTTCCGGTAATCTCACTACTAAATTCCTCCCTCTCTTAATTTTTAGATCAAATGTTTAAAAGTTAAACAAAAGGGGTCTTGACCAGCTCGGCTTTCACATTGTTCCGGCGAATAACTACCTCAATTTGATTACCGATGCCGACATATTGCTGTTCAATATAGCCTAAGCCGATATTTTCTTCCAGTGTCGGCGAAAAACTTCCACTGGTAACTACTCCTATATCTTCTCCATTATATTGAATTTTATAACCATGTCTGGCAATTCCCCGCTCAACTAATTTAAAGCCAATCAGTTGGTCGCGATAACCCTCTGCTTGATATTGGAGCAAAACCTCTCTCCCGATGAAGTCTCCTTTCTCAAACTTAACTGTCCAGGCCAACCCGGCTTCCAGTGGATGTCTGTGCTGGTCAATATCATTACCATACAGGCAAAACTTCTTCTCCAGACGCAGTGTATTGCGAGCACCCAGGCCAATCGGCATAATACCATGTTCCCGACCGGCTCGCATAATCTCTTGCCATAACCGTTCTGCTTTCCCCGGGTCCAGATACAGCTCATAACCCAATTCACCGGTATACCCTGTTCTCGATAAAATAACCTCCTCTCCCCCTACCTCGCCCTTTACAAACCAATAGTATTTTAATTGAGTAAGATCGAGTGCGGTCAGTTGTTGTAACACATCTCTGGACAATGGACCTTGCAGGGCTAATTGGGCATATTGAGTCGACCGGTCTTCCAGCAGCAGATCACCTGAACAGTTAGCTTGTATCCAGTTAAAGTCCTTAGTGGTATTGGCGGCATTAACTACCAGTAAAAACTGCTCTTTCCCCAGTCGGTAGACTAACAAGTCATCAATAATACCTCCATTGTGGGCACACATCGGGGTATATAAAACCTGGTTGATCTGGAGCCTGGCCACATCATTAGTCAAAAGATATTGGAGGTTGGAACAGGCATCTGGCCCCTGTATATATATTTCCCCCATATGTGACACATCAAACAAGCCGCATTTTTCCCTGACATTCTGATGCTCAGTCAAGATACCGGTATATTGAACCGGCATTTCCCAGCCCGCAAAATTAATCAATTTACCGCCCGATTGTTGATGAATATGATATAGTGGTGTTCTCTGCATAAAGCCAACTACTCCTTCCCTAATTTGTGAATTATCTTTCATGATCATAAAAAAAGGGAACTATTTAGTTCCCCTCTGTCCCTTAGTTCAGAGCTTAGTCCCTTCAAGATACTTCTGCCTGAGAGTTTTGGAAAAATTCCTTGTCCCCTTCGGCGCCTGATTAAAAGGTCTCTCTCCTGAAGTTCATCCCCGACTTTAAATTTTATACTTTATATATATTCTAGATAAAAGAATAAATTCCTTCTTTTTTTTATAATCAGCTTGCTATCTTACCACTCGCCAAGCCAGAATTAAAAAATAAATCAGAAAAATAATCCCCAGGTAACCAAAAGAGGGATATAAGCGATCAACCAAACCGGAAAAGCCTGACCTGACCAATGGAAGGAGCAAGAGCGGGGTAAGCACCAGAATAAGCTCATATTTAATTTTAAAAAGAGTCACCATCCGGCGGTTAAAGGCGTAAAAATTAGCAAGGGCCGTAGATAACATCGCGAAATAAAGAGCAACTATATAAGCAAGATAGACTACTCTCCCGCCCTGCCGGGCTAAAGATAAAACCGGGATCTCTTGTTGGGGCGAATGAGCAAAAGCACTTATTAACCCCAAATAGAGCAGCAAAGCCAATATTAATAATAAGACTCCGCCCAATATACCTCCTTGCCAAATATCTCCTTTTTCCTCATTTGCTACCACCTCGGTCATTACGGCAATCGAAATGATCAAATTATAAGAACCATAAAGAATTGCATCAAGCAACCATCCGCTGCTCGCTCCTTTAAATTCAAAAAGAGCACTAAAACGAGCAGGGTCGATTCCCTGGATATACTTGCCGACAGTAACTATCGTGATCAGCAGTAAGACCGGAACTATACAACTATTAACCGTAATTAGTCCCTCCAGCTTTAAATATAAAGCAAACAAGAGTAAAGACAGGGTAAGAATTACTCCTAACCAATAATCCAGTCCCAATAAATCCTTAAAGACTTCTCCGCTGCCGGCCAGCATTACGGAGACGCTACCGATTAGAAAAAAGCTATAGATCAAATCAAAGAAAACAGCAAGGGGCCGTGGTAAAAACCGATAAAAATACTGATGGTAATTATCAATAACTAAAACCTTACTGAGGCGAAAAAGTAGCGGGGCCAGACCGACTAAAAACAACCCGGTAATCAGCAGGGCCAATAGTCCATAGGACTGATGACGCCCAAAAAAACGCCAGATCTCCTGTCCGGACGAAAACCCTGCCCCAATGACTGCCCCGACATAGGTTAAAGCTATTACGACTCCCCTTTTTTTAAGCATTTTCCCTCCCCCTTCTTCTATATCTATGCCGGAAAGGTATAAAATAATGAATTATTGAGGATACTAAGGCATATATATTTAGTTAGGGAGGGATAATCGTGATTTTTGAGAAAAAACGGGCCCATATCAATGATCAAAATGCTGCCGGACTATTAAATACCATTATTTATCATCACCTGATAAACCTTAATTACAGGTTGGAACAAAGCTTGATTTTACTATGTATTGGAACGGATCGTTCGACCGGTGACTCCCTCGGACCTTTGACCGGAACCCTTTTAAAAAAATCAAATCTATCTCCGGCCATTATAATCGGCGATATCAATAAACCTGTCCATGCCAGTAATCTTGAAGAAGCGATTGACTTGATTTTCACAAAATATCATAACCCCTTTGTTATTTCAATTGACGCCGGTCTGGGGAAACAAAGTAGTGTCGGCTATATTGACGTAAAAAAAGGCCCCTTAAAACCAGGGACCGGAGTCAATAAAAAGTTACCGGAAATTGGTGATATGCATATTACCGGGCTTGTTAATGTCGGTGGATATATGGAATATTTAGTTTTACAAAGTACCCGGCTAAGCATCGTTTTGAAAATGGCCGAAATAATAACCGCTGCTTTAGAGCTAACCGTCAGATCATTAAACCAAGAAAAAGTATTATAGACTAGTCATTTTGGCTGACCGCAATCTCCTTCTTGACCCGCTTTGCTTCACCCGGAGCTGACAACTCGTTCTTTTCTAATGTATTACTATTACCTTTAAAAAGAGCCCCTTCTTCGATCTTGAGGATATTGGTTCTAATATCACCGATCAGTTTTCCTCCGCTCATAATCTCTATCTTTTGGGTAGCAGTGATATTACCCTCGATCACACCGGCAATAACCACATTCCGCCCCTTTATTTCACTTTTAATTACCCCTTTTTCACCTACAAACAGATCCCCCTCAGCCTGAATAATCCCTTTAACTTCTCCCTCTACTCTTAACGAACCTTTGGTATAAATCTCTCCTTCAATTCTAGTCCCTTCACCCAAAATTGTTTCTACTTTACTTTTAGCCGCTTCCATCTCTTTTTCCTTTCTTTTTGCTCCCAACATAAATTACCTCCCAATATATTTTAGCGGATTCTGTGGTATATTGTTCTTTCTTACTTCATAATGAATGTGGGGTCCATTACTTCGCCCGGAGTTTCCTGTTAAAGCGAGCACCTGACCCCTTTTTACTTTCTGTCCTCTGGTAACTTTAATTTTATTTAAGTGTCCATACCTGGTCTCGAAACCAAAGCCGTGATTAATTTTAACGACATAGCCATACCCGTTAATCCAACCAGCATACTTAATCACACCATCGGCGGTTGCAATAGCGGGGGTATTAAACCAGACTCCAATGTCTAACCCTTCGTGAAAAGCCTGTTTTCCGGTAAAAGGGTCGGTCCTCCAGCCAAAATTTGAAGAAATAAATCCTTCCCCCTTATCGGCTACCGGCCAAATACTGGGAGTTGCTGCGATTAAATCTTTATACCTTTTAACAGAAGTTTCCAAAATTTTTAAATCTTCCTGTTGGGTCGGTATCTCTTGTTTTAAAACCTCAATATTATTGCGAGTTCTTTTAATTATTTCATTTATATCTTGATAGTAGAAGCGAACTTCTCCTCCCCCAATCGGTAAACCGTACTGTAAAATACTCTGATTAAGTGAAAAAGAGGTCTGAAGCGTTAAATCAACCTGTTGATTTTTGACCTGTGTATTTTCATCCAGCTCGATCATATTTTTAATTTCCTCATTGTGTTCAATTAATTTAGCTAAATTCTGTTTAAGGACTTCTGTGTCCTGGCTTAAAGCAAACAGCTCATTTTTTAAATGCTGATTCTCCGCTGCTACTCCCTTCAACTCGATCAAATTAACCGTTAAAAGAGCTGCATCATTTTGATAAAACTTATATAAGCCGGTTAAAACCCCGATTGTGCTAATTGTCAATAAAAAAACTGCTACCGGCAATATCCGACGGATAGAAAACACCCTCAATTTACGGTCTGGTGATGGTGTAATTGTAATCTGTACTTTCTCCAGCAAATAAGTTAAGCCCTTTTTAACCCATACCATCTTCCTTTAATTCCCCCTCTCGTCAGATATTATATTCGCAATTTAGCGACTTAGTTAATCAAACCTAACCTTCTCCCGGCTGAATGACTTTATAATAATTCAATTCGTTAAAACTCAAATATTTCCTCTAGGTATTATGGCACATTTTTGCCGCCGGAGCTTCGATTTAGTAAGTGTTAGGAGGTCTTTGTTAAATTCTGGATGTTAATTATTTATATTCTCTTTATTAGCTGATTATGTGCTAAAACCATCAGCTGCTTACCCAGATCAAATGGTTAGGTTTAATTTAGAAAATCGACAAAAGAATCGCCAGTAAAAGCGCCGGCAAGAGATTGCCTACCCTGATTGTGGTAATTTTTAGCATATTCAGACCAAGGGCAATGATCAATAGACCACCGGTTGCCGTCATTTGGGTAATCATGGCTTGAGTTAAAAACTGCTCGACCCAGGAAGCTAAAATGGTAATCCCCCCCTGGTAAACTAAAACCGGGATCGCCGAAAAGATCACCCCCATCCCCAAGCTGGCCGAAAAAGCGACTGCAGCAATACCATCAAGGACCGCTTTATTATAAAGAATAGTCGGATCGTTATTAATCCCGTCTTGAATAGCCCCCATCACGGCCATCGCCCCGACACAAAAGACCAGAGTGGCCTGGACAAACCCCTGGACAAAAAGACTATTATCCTGCTGAAAATCCTTTTTGATCTTTTCGCCCAGCTTAGCTAGTCTATTCTCAATTTTAAGGAGTTCTCCGCTGATCCCCCCACCGACAAGACTAAATAGTAATATTAATAGATTATCCGTTTGCAAGGCCATTTGCAGACCAATTAAAATTACAACCAGACTTAAGCCTTGGATAATCGTTAATTGGATCTTGGCTGATAATCTATTTTTAAAGAAAATTCCCACCAGCCCACCCGCAATAATTGCCAAAAAATTCACTAAGGTCCCGCTCATCTCCCTACTCCCTTATCGTTTATTAAATAATCCTAGTAATTCCTCTTTTAAATCTCCTTCGGCTAAAGCAAGGATCATATCCATTCCCAGGATTCTGGTATTACCCCGGGGAACAATCGGTTTATCTCCTCGTAAAATTGTAACCAAAACAGATTCGAGGGGAAGATCAATATCCTTTAGCTTTTTATTAATTAGCGGAGAATCCTCAGGAACAGTAATTTTAACTAATTTCAAATTATCCTGGCCTTTATTGAAAAATACTTCCAGGTCTTTGCTGGTAACTTCCTGATCCAATAAGGCTGATAAGATCGAGGCACTGCTGACAGCGACATTAACTCCCAACCAGTTAAATAGTTTTTCATTACCAGGGGTATTAACCCTGGTAAAGGTCCGAGGAATGTTGTATTTACGCTCGGCTAATTGACAGATAACCAGGTTATCTTGATCATCTTCTGTTACGGCAAGGACTGCTTCACAACTCTCAATCCCGGCTTTTTCCAATACCTTTTGTTCAGAACCGTCTCCCCAAATCACTTCGATCCCATATTTTTCTTTAATCTTATCCCCTTTTTCCTGATCATGTTCGATTAAAACAACTTTATTCCCCTTTTTTAAGAGGTCATTAATTAAGTATCTTCCAACCTTTCCTCCACCAACAACTATTACAAACATATTGGCCTCCCTATTTACCATAAAATAGTCAAGATAATAGTATTAATATATTTGAAGTGGGATAACTAAAATTTAATCCAAGATGGATGGTAATGATAAGAAGCTTTTGTTCCACGTGAAACAAAAATTAACTAACATTCATGTTACTAATTAACTTTTCTATTTCCTGGTAGTTGCTACATTCGATCGTAATCACCCGTTTGTTTTTTCTCCGTTGCACCTTGACCCTTGTCCCTAAATAATCCGCTATTATTTGCTGGACCTGTAACCATTCAGGTTCGATCGATAAATTTTTCCCTGTTGCCGATTTTTTTTCTGCGTTACTATTTAGCCGGTGCACATACTTTTCTGTCTCCCGCACCGATAGGTTGTTTTTGATCACATGATCAGCTGCTTTGATTTGCAACTGTGGTTCTTTGATCGCCAATAAAGCCCGGGCATGTCCCATTGAAAGCGTTTCACGTGAAACATAAATCTGTATTTTGGGGGGTAGATTCAATAACCTTACGATATTAGCAATACTGGACCGACTTTTTCCCACTTTTTTAGCTACTTCCTCCTGGGTCAAATTAAACTGATCAATCATTTTCTGATAAGCCTGGGCCTCTTCCAGAGCATTAAGGTCTTCGCGCATTAAATTCTCGATCAAGGCCGTTTCCATCATTTGTTGATCAGAATACTCTTTAATCAACGCCGGCACTTTTTTCAGACCAATTAATTGCGAAGCCCTCCATCGTCTTTCGCCGGCAACAAGCTGATATAATTGTGGTTTTACCTGTCTAACTATAATCGGTTGGATAATCCCTTTTTCTTTGACCGAATTAGCCAATTCTTCCAGTGCTTCCTGATCAAAGTCCTGCCTGGGTTGATAGGGGTTGGCTTCAATCTGATCAATAAAGATTTCCCTCAACTTGCTATCGCGGCTGTTTTCTTCAAACTGGTTATTATCAGCAATTAACGCATCTAATCCCCGGCCTAATCTATTTTTACTCATTATCGGCCACTTCCTTTGCTAAATCCCTGTAAGCAATCGCTCCTTTGGAATTGGGGTCATATAAAATAATCGGTTTGCCAAAACTGGGGGCCTCACTCAACCGAACATTTCTTGGAATTATCGTGTTATAAACCTTTTCCTGAAAATACTTTTTAACCTCTTCAATCACCTGTTGCGATAGATTTGTCCTGGCATCATACATGGTCAGTAAGACTCCTTCGATCTTTAAATCAGGGTTTAAATTATTTTGCACCAGGTCAATTGTCTTCACTAATTGTCCCAGTCCTTCCAGAGCATAGTATTCACATTGAATCGGCACGATAATACTATTAGCAGCAGTCAAAGCATTTACTGTTAGTAATCCGAGAGAAGGAGGGCAATCATAAAAAATATAATCAAAATCATTAATGATTTCTTCGACAATCCTCGTCAAGCGACTTTCTCTGGAAATCATTGAAACCAGCTCAATTTCGGCCCCGGCCAGGTCGATATTTGCCGGTAAAATCGACAGCTGCTCAATATTGGTTTCTCTGATTACACTTCTGATCGCTACTCCTCCGATTAAGACATCATAAACACTATGCTCTAAATTACTTTTATCAATCCCAACGCCACTGGTTGCATTTCCCTGGGGGTCAATATCAATTAGTAAAACAGATTTTCCCTTTTCAGCCATACACGCCCCTAAATTCACGGCTGTAGTACTTTTGCCGACTCCACCCTTTTGATTTACTATCGCAATTTTTTTACCCATTCTGCCACCCCTTTCTTGAATTTAGTTTTTTGGTAAACGAATCCTAAATTCAATATAATCCTGTTCTTCCCGCTTATCTACTTTTACTTCCAACCCGCCTTTTTTCATTTCCTGTACTGACTTGTGCAGAGTATTGGTAAATACCCGCAAGTCTTTAAAATAGGTTTTAATTACCCTTTTTTCTTTAACCCTTTTTTCCTGAAGCTGGGCGATGATCTTTTCTGTTTCTTTAACCGTTAGTTTTTGTTCTTTAATTAAATTAATAATTTCCAGTTGCTTCTCTCGCTCCGCAAGGTTCAATAATAGTCGGGCATGTCGTTCCGAGATTAAGGGTGAATTAAGCTCTTTTAGTACCTCTGCCGGCAGCGTCAGTATTCTTAATTTGTTGGCGATCGTTGATTGGCTCTTACCAATTTTGGCGGCCAGTTCCTTTTGCTTAAGGTTAAATTTTGTCAAAATCTGTTGATAAGCCCAGCTTTCTTCCAGAAAATTTAAATCCTTTCTTTGTAGGTTCTCGACCAGGGCGATTGCGGATACTTCTTCTTCCGACAGTTCTTTTACTATCGCCGGAATTTCACTCAGACCAAGATGCTTACTGGCCCTTAATCTCCGCTCCCCGGCAATCAATTCAAATTTATCCCCTTTTCTCCGAACCGTAATCGGTTGAATCACACCATAATTTTGAATTGAAAGAGCCAGCCCTTTAATTTCCTCTTCATCAAAATTGATTCTAGGTTGATATCGATTATAGCTTATTTCATTTATTGGGATTTTAATAACTTTTTCTCCGTCTTTATTACTTTTATCATTAATCATAAAGGGTATTCTCATTAATAAAACCTCCAAAACTATCTATAAATTTCTTCATGGATAAATAATTTCCTGCTTACAGTGGACGTTTTTTTGGAATTCCGGATCGACGGGGATATTTAAACGGGGTTTGCTTAACCTTCTCAATAAAAACCAGATAGCGCTCTCCTTCCAACTCAGGAACCGTCAAGGCTTTAACAGCCGTTATTTCACCCCCTAACTCCTCAATGGCGACTTGGCCCTCTTTTAACTCAGCGGCTACATCAGGTCCTTTATAAAAGATGATTCGTCCCCCTACCCTGGCCAGAGGTAGTGTATATTCACTAAGCACATTCACGGTAGCAACCGCCCTTGATACAACCCAATCATAGCTTTCGCGGTGTAATTGGTCATTCCCCAGGGTCTCAGCCCGCTCATGAATAGCGATAATTCCCGGCAAATCAAGTTTTTTAATCAATTGATTTAAAAAGTTAATCCTTTTAGCCTGGGAATCGAGCAAAACAGTATTCAGTTGGGGAGAGATTATTTTGAGAACCAGACCGGGAAAACCAGCCCCGGTTCCCACATCAATTAATTTCCCCTGTGCTAACTCCATCTCCCCCCAAATAGCTAAAGAATCATAAAAATGTTTTATTATCACTTGGCTCGGTTCTTTAATCGCGGTCAGATTATACTTTTTATTCTCCTCCAATAAAAAAAGCAGATAGGTCTGAAGATAATCTAAGATCTTATTATTATATCTTATCCCCATCTGCTCAAAACCCTTTATTACTTTTTGATTAAATTTTTCTCTATCCATTTTTTTTAGCCCTCTTTTTTTGTTCCAGATAAATCATTAATACCGATATATCGGCTGGTGATACACCAGAAATACGCGAAGCTTGCCCAATCGAATGCGGTCTGATTCTTTCCATCTTTTCTCTTGCTTCCAGTCGTAAATTCTTGAGCTGATCGTAATTTAAATCCTGCGGAATAATTTTATTCTCAATTTTTTTAAATTGTTCAACCTGAGTTGTCTGTCGCTCAATATAACCGCGGTATTTTACCTGAATTTGAACCTGTTCGAGCACCTCGGCTGTACTCACCGGTAAATCCTTCACAAAATAATTCAAGTCGTTATAAGCTATTTCGGGTCGCCTCAGTAGCCCTTCCAACGGAACGGCTTTAGTCAGATCCCCACTACCTAACTCCTTTAATTGATGGCGAACCTCGGTGGTCGGGTTGATCTGGCGGCGGGCTAAATAATCAAGAATTTCTTCAATCCTTTCAACTTTATTTAAATATTTATCGTATCTCTCCGCAGGGATTAAACCGATCCGGTAGCCGATCGGGGTTAAACGCTGGTCGGCATTGTCTTGTCGTAATAGTAATCGATATTCGGCCCGGGAGGTCATAATACGATATGGTTCATTGGTTCCTTTGGTAACCAGGTCATCAATTAAAACCCCGATATAGGCTGCTGAGCGTTTTAAAATTAACGGTTCTTCTCCCCTTAAACTTAAGGCGGCATTAATTCCGGCGATCAAACCCTGTCCGGCAGCCTCTTCATAACCAGAAGTCCCATTAATCTGTCCGGCCGCATATAAACCGCTGATCTTTTTTGTTTCCAGGCTCAACTGCAATTGGGTTGGATCAAGGCAATCATATTCGATCGCATAAGCCGAACGCATAATTTTGGCCTCGCGTAAGCCAATAATCGATCGAACCAACTTAATCTGTACATCGGCGGGAAGACTGCTTGATAAACCGGCAATATAGTACTCTTCTGTTGATTTTCCTTCCGGTTCTAAAAAAAGTTGATGTCTCTCTTTATCCGGAAAACGTACTACTTTGTCTTCTATTGATGGGCAGTAGCGAGGACCAACCCCTTCTATATCACCACTAAAGAGTGGTGTTCTCATTTTATTGTCATGAATAATTTGGTGAGTTTCTCCGGTCGTATAAGTTAACCAACAGGAAACCTGTTCTCCGGTTAATGGTTTAGTATCAAAAGAAAAAGATAGACCTTCCTCTCCTTTTTGTTCTTCCATCCTGGAAAAATCAATTGATTTTTTATTAATTCTTGGTGGTGTGCCGGTTTTAAAGCGATGGAGTTTAATCCCCATTTCCAGCAAAGAAGCTGAGAGCTTGTTAGCAGGATATTGGTGATTGGGTCCGGCATTGAAAGTAGCTTCACCAATGATAATTCTGCCCTTTAAAAATGTACCACTGGTAAGGATCACTTTTTTTCCGCGGTAAAAAAGTCCGGTTTTAGTGATTACACCCAAAACCCGCTCCTCCTCAACAACGATTTTTTCCACAATACCCTGTTTTAAATCTACATTTTCTTCGCTTTCCAAGACCCTCTTCATTCTGCTGTGATATTCTTTTTTGTCGGCCTGCCCCCTCAGTCCGTGTACTGCCGGTCCTTTTCTCGTATTTAACATCCTGATCTGGATCATGGTTTCATCCATATTTCTGGCCATTTCCCCGCCCAGGGCATCTATCTCCCTAACAATATGCGATTTACCTGGGCCACCTAGTGATGGGTTACAGGGCATAAAAGCAACATGGTCCAGATTAACCGTCAAAGTAAGGACTTTAAATCCCAACCTGGCTGGGGCCAGACTGGCTTCACACCCGGCATGTCCGGCCCCGATTACAATCACATCATATTGGTCCGGATATTGATAATATTTTTGCTTCATTTATTTTGCCTCCCTTCAAAGCTATTTTCCCAGGCAAAAGTCGATAAAAATTCGGTCGATTATCTCTTCGGTAACCGTTTCTCCGGTAATTTCCCCCAGGGCATTTAAAGCTTCTTTTAAATCAATTGTCAGGAAATCATTCGGAAATCCGTTGTGATAAGAATTAATTACCCGTTCCAGTGCTTTTAAAGCCTTCTCCAGGGCATTTTTATGTCTGGCTCTGGTGATAAAGACAGTCTGCTCACTACTTAATTCTCGATCAAGAACCTGGTCAATAATAGCCCTTTTTAGGTCGGCTAAACCCCGCTCTTCTTTAATTGATATTGGGATCAGGCTATGTTGGGAGAACTTTTCTTTAATTTCCTCCTCAGTTATCTGAGGAGCTAGATCAGTTTTATTGACCACAATGATCACTGGTTTATTTTTAACCAGTTGATATATATTGAGGTCGGAATTGTCAAGCCCCTGACTGTTATCAAGCATCATTAAAACCAAATCAGCCATTTCTAATGAATTACGGGCTCGCTCTACCCCGATCTGTTCTACCAGATCCTCTGTCTCCCTGATCCCGGCTGTATCAATCATTTTTAAAGGGATGCCATTGAGACTAATATATTCTTCAATAATATCCCTGGTAGTACCGGGAATCTCAGTCACAATTGCCCTTTTTTCCTCCAGCAATGTATTTAACAAACTGGATTTACCGACATTTGGTTTACCGGTAATGACCGTTTTAATTCCTTCCCGATATAGTTTACCCTGCTTACTGGTAGCCACCAATGTTTCGAGCTTTTCTTTGATTAAATTTAAGTGTTCCCCGATTTGCTGCGAATTAAAGCCTTCAATTTCATCTTCCGGGAAATCGATCGATGCTTCCAAATGGGCAAATAATTCAATCAATAGCTCCTTAATTTCTCTAATTACCGCAGAAAGTTTACCACTTAAGTGATCTAAAGCAAGATCTAAGCCTTTTTCCGTCTTGGAATTAATTACCTCAATAATTCCTTCGGCTTGAGCCAGATCAATCCTTCCGTTTAAAAAAGCCCTTTTAGAAAATTCGCCCGGTTCCGCTAAACGCACTCCTTCTCTTAAAACTAACTCCAGCACCCTTTGTAAAGGGACCATCCCCCCGTGACAATCAAACTCAACAACATCTTCCCCGGTAAAAGAGCGGGGACCTTTCATAATAAGCACAATAACCTCATCAGCTCTTTGCCCGGTTTGTGGGTCGACAATATCTCCATAATGGGCAGTATATGTTTTAGCCTCTTCCAGTTTCTTATCATTGATACTATTAAATAATTTGCTGGCAACCTCAAGCGCCCGGGGACCACTTATTCTGATTTTTCCTATACCGGCAAAGCCAAGTGGTGTTGAAATAGCCGCAATTGTGTCTTCGCTGAGCATTTTTTAGTCCCCCACCTTTCCGTTCATAATAAGATTAAACCCAGCAGGTTAACCTACTGGGTTTATTTTAATCTAAATTTTATTTATTATCCAGTTTCTCTGCTGCTACTATCATCACTTTTCGGTAAGGTTCTTTCCCCTCACTATATGTAGTTACCCGGTAATCTTCCCTTAAAGTAATATGAATAATCCTTCTTTCATGGGGAGGCATTGGTTCAACCATAACTTTTCGTCCGGTTGTTAAGGCCTTTCGGGCCAGTTTATTGGCCAATCTTTCCAAGGTCTGTTTTCTCCTGCCTCGATATCCTTCAGCATCAAGTAAGACCCGGTAATAGTTATCTGCCTTTTTATTTACTACCAGTGAGGTCAAATATTGTAAAGCATCAAGTGTTTCCCCCCGATATCCGATAATAATGCCCAGGTCAGGAGAAATAATATTGTAGAGAAGTTGTTCTGAGGCTGTATCATGGTCAACTGTTTCGACTGAGGCCTTTATTTGCATCTGGGCAAAAACATTTTCTAAAAAATCCTGGCCGGTCTTAACCGGGTTAAATTTAACTTTAACCTCTACTACGGCATTTTTACTGCCCAGCAAGCCAAAAATACCCTTTGAACCACTATCAATTACTCGAATATCAGCCTCTTCCTTGTTAATAGACAATTTTTCTAAGGCCTGCTCAACAGCTTCATCTACAGTTCTTCCTTCCTGAATAATAGCTTCCATTACCCTTCTGATACCCCCTTTAGATCAGGGTCGCGATTAATCAATACCTGCTGGACAACCGTAAAGACGGTAGAAATAAGCCAGTAGATTAAGACTCCGGCCGGCAAACTAAAACCGACAAAAATAATCATAATCGGCATAATCCATAACATAAGATTACTTTGACCACCGGGCGCCGTATATTTCTGGCTGATAAATGTCTGGGCCACCATGGCCAGCCCATTAATGATTACTAAAGCTATATCCGGTTCAGCCAAAGTATCGATCCAGAGAAAACTACTGTCCCCCATATCCAGATTTAAAATTGCCCGATAAAGCGGAATGATAATTAAAAAGGTTAAAATCATTGGCAAACAACCAGCTGCCGGATTAACATTGTTATCTTTATACAGTTTCATCATTGCTTCCTGCTGTTTTTGTTTATCATCTTTATACTTGTCCTGAATTTTCTTTAGCTCTGGTTGAAGATCTTGCATTGCCTTCATTGATTTTGTCTGTTTAATCGTCATCGGGTACAACAGGAATTTTATGATCAGGGTAAAAATTATAATTGATAATCCATAGTTATTAACTAATCCGTTTATAAACTGTAATGACTGTGACATTATATCTGTTAACCAACCAAACATTAAAAACCTCCTCCTATTCTAGCGGGTCATAACCTCCTGGATTAAAGGGATGACACCTTAAAACCCTCTTCAGACTGATCCATGCCCCGGTGATTACTCCATATTTTAAAATAGCCATTTTGCAGTATTGTGAGCAGGTAGGATAAAAGCGGCATGTCTTGGGGGTCCAGGGAGAAATTACTCTTTGATAAAATTCAATCAGTTTGATCAGAATAGTTTGCACAACAATAATCCCCCCTTATTTAGTTAATCAATTAACCCCAAATCCCTGCTTTTTGCAATAATTTATACACATTCCTTTCCAATTTTTTATAATCCAGCTCAACAACAGCTTTTCTGGCAATAAAAATTAGATCATATCCCTTTTTAATTTTGGCATCATTTAAACGAAGTATTTCTTTTAACCTTCTCCGCAGTTTATTTCTAATAACTGCTTTACCAATTTTTTTGCTAATCGAAAAACCGTACCTGTTCTCTGCTAAATTATTGGGTTTAGTATATAGAACAAGATTTGCCGTAGCCCTTGATTCTCCTGTCGAATATACTTTTTTAAACTCTTTATTTTTCTTTAGCATATACACAAAAAAATTTTTCCTCTCATTTATTTATTCTTCCCCATAATTTAGAGCAAAACCAGCATTTATTATTTGCTAAAATAAGCTACATAGTTTATTATATGCTATTATCCCGCTTGAGTCAAGAACGATTTCCTTTAACGAACCGATCAACAAATACATTTTGGTTGATAATCTATTAACAATCTGTTATGATATTATTAATGAATTTTATCATTAAATTAACAAAAAAATAGTAATAATTTTTATCCACAACCTGTTAATAAAATAATCATGGTTTTACATCGAAATATCCTACCAATTAAAATAAGTTATCCACAAAAACGTATGTTTTTATCCACAATTTGTTAATAACTCTGCAAAAAGTTTCCCTTTTTGTGGATAAATAAGCATATTTCAAACCGTTAGTCATGCATCTTTCGTTATATTTGTTACCTCATTTTTGATTAATAATCCAGAATTTCTGTGGATAACTCGGTTCTTTATCCACAATTTGTTGATAACTTTATTAATAATTTTATGGATATCTACTTTTTTCTTTATTTTATATAGGGGGTTTTTTTTAATGCCGTTTTCTAAAGAAGAATTAAATCATATTTGGAAAGAAACTTTAAACAAAATTAAAAAGAAATTAAGTAATCCCAGTTTTAAGACCTGGTTTTCGGATACGGAACCGGTAATGCTGGAAAACAACAAACTGATTATTAAAGTACCCAATGACTTTATTAAGGATTGGTTAACTTCTCGTTATCTTATATTAATTGAAGAGATTATCTACAACCTTACCACTAATAAGTGGAAAGTTAACTTATTAACCCCCGAAGAACTAGATAATAAAGTAAGCAACTTTAATGAACAAGACAGTAATACAAACCGTAATTCTAAACCAGAAAGCAAAAACAGAGTAAAGCTCTATAACGGATTAAATCCCAAGTATAGTTTTAGTACCTTTGTTGTTGGCAACAGCAACAGATTTTCTCATGCTGCTTCCCTGGCAGTAGCTGAAGCCCCGGCCAAGGCATATAATCCCCTTTTTATCTATGGAGATGTAGGTTTAGGTAAAACACACTTAATGCAAGCAATAGCCCATTTTATCCTTGACCATACCCCAGATAGTAAGGTCGTCTATGTCTCTTCCGAGACCTTTACAAACGAATTAATCAATGCGATCAAAGATGATCGCACCATTGAATTTAGGGAAAAATACCGGAATATTGATATTTTGCTGGTTGATGATATTCAGTTTTTAGAAGGAAAAGAAAGAACACAGGAAGAATTTTTTCATACTTTTAATGCTTTACATGAAGCAAACCGCCAGCTGATTATCTCCAGTGATCGACCCCCTAAAGAGATTCCAACCCTGGAGGAAAGATTACGTTCGCGTTTTGAGTGGGGGTTAATTACCGATATTCAAAAACCAGATTTTGAAACAAGAATAGCTATCTTGCGCAAAAAAGCCGATCTGGAGCAATTAGAGCTCCCTAATGAAGTTATTATATCGATCGCCAATAAAATCCAATCAAATATAAGAGAACTTGAAGGGGCACTGATTAAAGTAATTGCCTATTCTTCATTAGTTAACCGTGAAATCGATACTGAACTTGCCGAAGAAGCCTTAAAGGATTTAGTCGCTAATAAGCAACAAGCAAAAACAATTAATATGGCACTGATTAAAGAAGTTATTGCCGAGTACTATAATCTAAGTCTTGATGAGATAAATTCGAAAAAGAGAACACAATCAATTGCTTTTCCTCGTCAAATTGCCATGTATCTCGCCCGTGAACTAACTAACTCTTCTTTACCGCAAATCGGGGAAGATTTTGGCGGGAGGGATCATACTACCGTTATTCATGCCCATAATAAAATTGAAAATAAACTGAAAAAAGATGCCGATTTCAAAAGGGTAATCAACAAATTGGTGGAAAATATAAAATATAAATAACTGCTGATATTCTGTTGATATATCCTGGAAAAGTTGTTAAACAATTGTTTATAAAAATAAGCGCCCCCAGGCAGCTGTTTTTTTGTGGACAATATTATAACAACTATCAACAGATTTTATACAAGCTAAATTCTTTTTTGCCAGGCTCTAAACCCGGTTTTCAACATATCTACAACCCCTATTACTACTATTACTAGTTTAAATATATATAATTAACTATTATTTAAAGTTTAAAAATATGTGAATAAATTTTTGGAGGTAAGCTGATGCTTTTTAATGTGATTCAAAGTAAATTACAACAAGGGATTCAATTTGTCCAAAAGGCTGTTTCGGTCAGGAATACCATGCCTATCCTGACCGGCATTTATCTGGAAGCAGTTAAAGACAAAGGTCTTCACCTTATTGCCAATGACCTGGAGATCGGTATAGAATACTGGGTAGAAGCAGATATTATTAATGAAGGAGCCTTGGTCTTACCGGCTTCTCAATTTACTAATATAATTAGAGAACTACCTGATGCAGAGATCAAAGCAGAGGGCGATCTGGAACATTTTCAGTTAAAGATCAATTGTCTTAACTCCGAGTTTACACTGAAGGGATATCAGGCCGATGAATTTCCACAATTACCGGCAATAAAAACCGTGTATAATCTAAATCTAACCGCGGCTGATTTTAAAGATATGATTGATGAGGTTAAATTTTCAACATCGACTGATCAAACTCAGCCGGCTTTAACCGGTGGGTTATTATATATTGATGCTGAGGGAATTAATTTGGTGACAACTAACACCTACCGGCTGGCTTATCGAAAATTCCCCCGGGAAAATATAATTGAGGAAAATATAAGTGTAATTCTACCTGGTAAGACCCTGAATGAATTATCCCATTTGATCCAGGAAGAAGGAGAAATTGAGATTTTTATCAGCGAGAACTATGTGCTATTCAAGTTTAGCGGGATTACTTTGATCTCTCGCTTAATTGAGGGTGGGTTCCCTAATTATCGTCAGGTTATACCCGATCAATGCAATTCAGAGATTAAAGTAGATCGCAACGAATTACTTAAAGCAGTTAAAAGGGTTTCCTTAATTGCCAGTCTGGATTCAAATGTGATCTCGATCATGGTTAAAGAGGACCAAATCCAGATCAACTCCGGTGAATCAGATTATGGAAATGCCCATGAAAGCTTAGAGATAGAACTTAAAGGCTCAGAGCAGAAAATAGATATTGATGCAAGTTACTTAATTGACGTATTAAGAGTGCTGTCACAAGATATAATTAGGATTGAATTAATCGGTCCTCTTTACCCGATGACTGTTAAAAAAGAAGATAGTGATGATTATATCTATTTGATTATGCCGATCCGTCCAGGTGCTTAAAATCCGGGGGTAATAACAATGGTAGAGATTGAAGTTAAGATTAAAACCGATAAGATCCAACTCGACCAGTTTCTCAAGTGGGCTAATCTTGTTTCATCCGGTGGTGAGGCTAAGGCCTTAATTCAGGGAGAAAAAGTTCTGGTCAATGGGAAAATTGAGCAAAGAAGAGCCCGGAAAATCATGAAAGGAGATCGGGTTGAACTTGAGGGACAAAATCCAGTGTACAAGGTGAATAGTGAGTAGATGTACCTAGAAAAGATCCATTTAGTAAATTATCGTAATATTATTGAGACATTACATCAATTGAATCCAAATATAAATATATTGCTGGGATATAATGGTCAGGGAAAGACAAATTTTATTGAATCTATCTATATTTTGGGAACCGGTTCTTCCCATAAAAATAACGTGGACAGGGAGTTAATAAATTGGCAGCATCAAAAGGCCTTAATTCGGGTTTTACTTAAAAGAAGAGATCAGGATTTAAAAATATCGTTATTAATTGATCGTTCAGGAAAAAAGGCGGAAATCAACGATACTCCACTGGCCAGAATTTCTGAGCTTATCGGTAATATCAATGTTGTTTTATTTTCCCCGGAGGACTTGAATCTGGTTAAGGGAGGTCCTTATTACCGGAGAAGGTTTATCGATTTAGAGATATCACAGGTTAGTCCTTATTATTATTATCAATTGCAGAAGTACAATCATGTTTTGAAGCAAAGGAATAATCTGCTTAAAGAGATCAGGGATAAAAAAAGCGATGACAAATTACTGGAAATGTGGGATCAACAGCTGATTGAAACCGGGAGTAAGATCATTTTAAAAAGGATCAAGGTTATTGATAAATTAAAGATATTAGCCCGCTTAAGTCAACGTCAGATTACTAATGGCAGTGAGAATTTATCCGTGGAATATGATTTAAGCTTAAAGGAAGTTTTAGGTGATGAAGAGCAAACCAGGCTTATATTTAAGCATTTATTAACAAATAATAGGAAAGAGGAGATAAAACGGGGTTATACCTTATTTGGACCGCACCGCGATGACCTGGTCTTTAAAGTAAATAACGTAGATATCAGGAAGTATGGTTCGCAAGGTCAGCAGCGTACAACCTCACTGGCTCTAAAGTTGGCTGAACTGGAATATATGAAGTCGGAGACAGGGGAATATCCGATTCTCTTACTGGATGATGTTTTTTCTGAACTTGATCAAAAAAGATCTAATACCCTGCTCAATTTAATCGACGGTAAAATACAGACATTTATTACAACTACCGATTTAACAACACTTGACAACCTTAAGCAGGATAACTATAGCTTTTTTCAGGTTGAAAAAGGTGTTTTAACATTAAAAGGGTGATGATATATGTTTTTACATCTGGGTGAAGGTGAAATGATTCCGATTAAAGATATCGTCTTAATTGGGGATTTAGAGAGCAGCTCTACGTCCGAGATAACCAGGGAATTCCTAAATACTGCCGAAGAAGAGGGTTTTATTATTGATTATTCAATGGGAAATCCCCGTTCCTTTGTTCTAACCGGGGAAATTATTTACTTATCAATGATATCTTCAACTACGCTATCCAAGAGGATCGAGCAATTTCCAGAGAATAGTGAGGGAGCATAAATGGGAGAAGAGATTTTTTCCGAAAAAGAGAGGAATTATGAAGCAGAAAATATACAGGTGTTGGAGGGACTTGAAGCAGTCAGAAAAAGGCCGGGTATGTATATTGGTACAACCAGTATCGACGGGTTACATCATCTCGTTTATGAAGTTGTTGATAACAGTATTGATGAAGCCATGGCTGGTTTTTGTGATCGGATTGAAGTTATAATTAAACCGGGAAATATCGTTATTGTTAATGATAATGGCAGGGGTATACCGGTAGAACCTCATCCTAAACTAAAAAGACCGGCGGTTGAAGTTGTTATGACTGTCCTTCATGCTGGCGGTAAGTTTGGGGGAGAGGGGTATAAAGTTTCCGGAGGACTGCACGGTGTTGGGGTTTCGGTAGTAAATGCCCTTTCTGAATGGATGGAAGTTGAAGATAGCTGGAAGGACGGTAAGGTCTATCAACAGAGATATGAAAGAGGGATCCCTGTTTATGACCTTAAAGTAGTAGCAGAGGGAAAGACAGAGACCGGAACCACTATTACCTTCAAACCGGATCAGGAAATTTTTGAGGAGTTAGATTTTAACTTTAAAACCCTTTCCCAGCGCTTTCGAGAACTTGCTTTCTTAAATAAAGGGGTAAAGATCATCATCAGGGATGAGCGGGAAGAAGAATTTAAAGAAGCTCAGTATTGTTATGAGGGAGGAATAGTTTCCTTTGTTAAATATCTTAACAAAAACAAAAATCCTCTTTTTTTGGAACCTTTTTATATGTACGAGATGGGCAAAGAAGGTGAAGTGGAAGTCTCTCTTCAGTATAATGAAGGCTTTCTGGAGAGCGTATATAGTTTTGCCAATAATATTAATACCCATGAAGGTGGTACCCATCTCAGCGGCTTTAAAAGCGCTTTAACCAGAACGATTAATGATTATGCCCGTAATAAAGGGATATTAAAGGAAAATGATGAAAACTTGACCGGTGAAGATATCAGGGAAGGAATAACAGCGATCTTGAGCATTAAAATCACCGATCCCCAATTTGAGGGACAGACCAAAACAAAACTGGGGAATAGCGAGGTTAGGGGTTTTGTTGATTCTAGTTTATCCAAGAATTTAGCGATATTCCTGGAAGAAAACCCTAAAGAAGCTCGAATAATTGTCGATAAAGCTTTAAATGCCGCCCGGGCCCGACATGCGGCCAAAAAAGCCCGGGAATTAACCAGGAGGAAAAATGCCTTAACTTCCACCGCACTCCCGGGAAAACTGGCTGATTGTTCTTCACGCGATACAGTTAATACCGAGATATATATTGTGGAAGGGGATTCAGCCGGTGGTTCAGCCAAACAGGGACGGGATCGTAATTTCCAGGCAATTTTACCTTTGCGGGGCAAGATTTTGAATGTGGAAAAGTCCCGTATTAACAAAATTTTAAATAATGAAGAGATCCGGGCTTTAATCACAGCGATCGGTACCGGTATTGGTGAAGAATTTGAGGTAGCCAAGGCTCGTTATGGCAAGGTAATCATAATGACTGATGCTGATGTAGACGGAGCCCATATTAGAACACTGATTTTAACCTTCTTTTACCGCTATATGCGGCAATTAATTGAAGAAGGCTTGGTTTATATTGCTCAACCCCCATTGTTTAAAGTAAAAAAAGGAAAGAAAGAAGAATATGTGTACAATGAAAGGGCTTTAAATGAAGTCCTTGAGCAAATTGGTAGAGATGGTATTTCATTGCAGCGTTATAAGGGGTTGGGGGAAATGAATCCTGAACAATTATGGAATACAACCATGGACCCGGATCACCGGATTATACTCCAGGTACAAGTTGCAGATGCTATTGTAGCAGATCAGACATTCTCTACTTTAATGGGGGATAAAGTTGAACCCCGCAGGGAGTTTATTGAAGCCCATGCTCATGAAGTAGAGAATCTTGATATTTAGTAGAGGTGGTGTAAGTGAATGTCCGAAGAGTTTAAAGAGGGAAAGGTAATCAGGGTTGATATAGATGATGAGATGAAGGGTGCTTATCTCGATTATGCAATGAGTGTTATCGTCAGCAGGGCGCTTCCTGATGTCAGAGATGGTTTAAAGCCGGTTCACCGTCGGATCTTATATTCACTTTATGATTTAGGGATGACTCCGAATAAACCCCACAAGAAGTCAGCTCGAATTGTCGGGGAAGTATTGGGTAAATACCACCCCCATGGTGAGCTTGCTATTTATAATTCAATGGTCAGGATGGCTCAGGAATTTTCTTACCGCTACCCTTTAGTTGACGGTCACGGCAATTTTGGCTCGATCGATGGTGATTCAGCGGCAGCTATGCGTTATACGGAAGTCAGGATGTCAAAGATCACCACTGATCTTTTACATGATATCGACCAAAAAACTGTTGATTTTGTCCCTAATTTTGATGATTCCCTGAAAGAACCCAGCATTTTACCGTCCCGTTTGCCTAATCTCTTGATGAATGGCAGTTCCGGGATAGCTGTTGGAATGGCTACCAGTATTCCGCCACATAACGTCGGAGAAGTAATTGATAGTGTTGTGGCTTTAATTGATCAACCAGATTTAGAAATCGTTAATCTAATGAAGATCATTAAAGGGCCTGATTTCCCTACCGGTGGTTTAATTATGGGCAGGAATAGTATTTATAAATCTTATCAAACAGGACGGGGAAAACTGACTGTCAGGGCCAAGACCAGGATTGAAGAAAGTACAAGCGGAAAGGCTAAAATTATTGTTGATCAGATCCCCTATCAGGTCAATAAAGCCCGTTTGATCGAGAAAATAGCCGAGTTGGTCCGTGACGAAAAAATAACCGGGATTAGTGACCTGCGGGATGAATCGGACCGGCGGGGTTTGCGGATTATGATTGAGATTAAAAAGGGTGAGGTCCCACAGGTTGTCCTCAATCAATTATATCGATACACCCAGCTCCAGGTTACTTTCAGTGTAATCATGCTGGCCCTTGTAGATGGTAAACCCCGGGTTTTAAACTTGAAAGATATACTTGAAAACTATTTAAACCATCAAAAAGAGATAGTAACCAGACGGACCAGGCACGAATTGGAAAAGGCCGAAGCCAGAGCACATATTTTGGAGGGTTATCAGATTGCCCTGGCCAATATTGATCAAATAGTTGAATTGATCAAGCGCTCCCCAGATGTGACAACTGCTAAAAATGAATTGATTAAAAACTACAGCTTAAGTGAAAAACAGGCTGAGGCTATTCTAAGAATGAGGCTGCAAAACCTGACCGGACTGGAAAGGGATAAAATAGAGGCTGAACACCGGGAGCTGCTTGAAAAGATAAACTATTATCGATCGATTCTGGCTGATAAAGGCAAATTATTATCGATCATTAAAGAAGAGCTACTTGAGCTTAAAAAAAGATATAATGATGTACGCAGAACTATTATTCTGGACAAGGCAGTAGATCTAGAGGTTGAGGATCTGATTGCCGAAGAGCAAATGGTCATTACTTTAACCCATCAGGGTTATATTAAAAGGATGCATGTCGATACCTATCGCAGTCAGAAAAGGGGTGGCAAAGGGATTGTAGGTCTTAATACCAAAGAAGAGGATTTTGTTGAGGATATTTTTATCACCTCTACTCATCACTATTTCCTTTTCTTTACTAACCGGGGAAAAGTTTACCGTTTACGGGTCTTTGAAATCCCGGAAGCAGGCCGCCAGGCTAGAGGTACGGCTATTGTTAATTTATTACAACTGGAAGAAGGGGAAAGGGTAACCACTGTTATTCCAATCCGGGAATTTGATGATAAAAAATTTCTAGTGATGGTCACCAGAAATGGTTTAATCAAGAAAACACCCTTAATTGAGTATAAATCTCATTATACCGGGTTGATCGGGATTACTTTGCGGGAAGATGATGATTTGATTGATGTTAAATATACTGACGGTCAACAGGAAATAATCATCGCTACACACAAAGGTCAAGCTATCCACTTTAAAGAACAGGATGTCAGAAAAACGGGCCGGGTATCGATCGGGGTAAAGGCTATGACTTTAAAGCAAGATGATTATGTTATTGGAATGGGGGTCAGCAGTGAAGGCCAGGATCTCCTGGTAATAACCAAAAACGGTTATGGGAAGCGGACACCTTTAGATGAATATAGGTTACAGACCAGGGGTGGTAAAGGTTTGATCACTGCCAACATCACCGAGAAAAACGGTTACCTGGCCGGGATCAAAGTAGTCAGTGATGAACATGAATTGATCATAATAACCAGTGATGGGATTATTATTAGAACTGAAGTATCAGGAATCTCCCGTACTGGTAGGAATACACAGGGGGTTAGGGTTATTCGCTTAGCCGAAGGTGATCGAGTGGTAGCTTTAGCCAGGATTACACCGGAACTGGACGAAGAGACTAATAGTAATGACAATGATTATTAATAATATTGTATTAATTGCCCTGGAAAACTCTAAGGTAAACAGAGATTGCAGATATAAACAAAAAGCAGGCTTCATGCATGGCTAGCATTTTTATCTCAGGTATTTCTTACTTAAAAAAAGGCAAAAATGCTTCCTGAATATTCCTGCAAATAGGTGAACTAGATATAACATAAAAAAATATACTTCATATGGTACTTACAGTTCTACTATCGTTACGCCCAAACTCCTTCATCAAGGGCAGTCACCCTATGATTCATGAACTTCGGCAATACATAACGTTAGGCAACAGACTATGTATAATTAGCAAATCAAATTAAATGAAGGGGTAGATCAATGGATATTTTAAACCATAATCGTGAAGCATGGAATAAGCAAGTAGATATGGGTAATATTTGGACTATACCTGTAAATTTACAACAAATCGAAGAAGCGAGAAGAGGAAATTGGAGTGTTCTTTTAACTCCAACAAAATCTGTTCCTGTAAAGTGGTTTCCAAAACTTAAAGGAAAGAAAATTTTATGCCTTGCATCAGGAGGAGGACAACAAGGTCCAATATTTGCTGCATTAGGATCAGATGTAACTGTTTTTGATAATAGTCCTGCTCAACTCCAGAGAGATAAGAGCGTAGCAGAGAGAGAGGGATTATCAATTACTATTGAGCAAGGAGACATGCGTGATTTATCCATATTTAAGAATGAAATCTTTGATTTAATTTTTCATCCGGTATCTAATTGTTTTATTGATGATGTAAATAAGGTTTGGAAAGAGTGTTACAGAGTTTTAAAAAAGGATGGAACTCTACTAGCTGGATTTTGTAATCCAATAATATACATTTTTGATATGTACGAATGGGATGAAAATCATAAACTTGATGTTAAATATAGTATTCCTTATTCTGATATAAATCAACTTTCCAAAAAAGAACTAATAAAAAGGATTGAAGCAAAAGAAACTTTAGAATTTGGACATTCTTTAGATGATCAAATTGGAGGGCAGATTAAAGTGGGTTTTATGATTAATGGTTTTTATGAGGATTCCTCTGGTGGAGATCTACTAGATCCATATATAAATACATTTATAGCAACAAAAGCTGTTAAGAAATAGGGTGAGGTACATGAAAGGAATTTGCTTATGATTACTATTTATGATTGGTTTGGCTATGAATTGCCAATTAATGAACGATATCGGTTGATAAAAGAAGCGGGATTTGATGGAGTATTATTATGGTGGAGTAAATATTTGGATCGTAAAGATTACCGCAAAGGACCACAAATTGTGCGAGAAGCGGGTCTTTTTATCGAGAATATCCACACACCATTTCAAGTCCAAAACAACCTCTGGCTTGACAATCTAGACGGTGAAGCCGCAACCGATTGCTATTTGCAATGTGTTGAGGATTGTGCCAACTTGGAAATTTCGACAATGGTGGTACACCTGCCCGATGAAGACAATCCATATAATGCATTGGGACTTGATAGAATTAAGAGAATCGCTGAAAAAGCTGAACAGCTTGGTGTTAATGTTGCGTTGGAGAATTTATGGAACCTTACCAATTTGTCATATGTACTGGAACAAGTAGATTCCCTGCGTATCGGATTCTGTTATGATTGCGCACATCATAGTCGCTACTATCCGGATAGTAATTTATTATCCATGTACGGTTCCCGGTTGATGGCACTACATCTACATGATAATTACGGAAATGCCACACACCGGTTACCTTTTGACGGCACAATTGATTGGGTAACAACTATGAAAAAAATTGAGGAAACGGATTATTCAGGTGCGACTGCAATAGAAGCAATGAATTGGGGTTATGAGGGTTTGTCAGTAGATGATTTTTTGCATGAAGCGTTTGAGCGAGCAAAAAGGCTGGAAGCATTAAGATTCTATAATCAATGAAAACAGAAATAATGTGCAACAAACTTTGATATATACAGGACACCGTAATTAGCAGAATTTTCGTCTTATTTATATAATGGGTAATAACAGACCCATTAAGGGTTATCGTCCGTGGCGAGATCATGAACAGTAAAAACACTTAAAAAATTGAAAATGAGGGCTAAATTACAATGAGTACAAGTCAAATAAAATATAGAACTTTATCAATAGAAGAAAGTAATAGAATATCAGAAATTGACCCAAGTCAGTGGATAGAAAAAGTATGGAGAAAAATAGATGGGAAATACCAATTAGTTAAAATTGATTTTATGGAAGAAGATTGGCCTGATGGTTTTGAAGCCTATAGAGATGCGTTTAAAAATACTATTAATTCAGGAGGAATTGCATTTGGTGCGTTTAATAAAGAGGGAGCTTGTGTTGGTTATGTAACTTTAAATAATGATTTCTTTGGAAAAACTGCAAAGTATTTGTTGCTCGATTCATTATTTGTATCACGCCCGTACCGTGGAATAGGAATAGGAAAAAGCTTGGTCAATTATTGTACAACATGTGCAAAAACATGGGGAGCAGAAAAACTTTATACATGTGCAGGTTCTGCGGAAGATACAATAGCATTCTACAAGTCAATAGGATGGGTGGAAGCAACAGAAATAAATACAGCACTATTTGAAGAAGATGAAAGAGATATCCAGCTTGAATACGATCTGATTAAAGTAAAATAGAGAACAAGGCTAACCGAACATTTCTCGGTTAAAACTGCTCCGAGAACGTCTAATTATGAAGTATTACAAGATGGTGAATGGACAACGGTAAGAAACAGTATACCGTCAGATAAGGATAGGATTAGATTTAATAAATAGAGGCTTTCCTGTTTTAATGGTTATTTAAAATGGACAGATCGGTTTTTCTTTCAGCTATCCTTGCTCGATGTGTTTGGTCTAAATATTATCAGTTATTATCTGAGAATAAGCTGTAAAGCCCAAGATGCCTATCGCTGACAAAGTGAATGATTATGCTGCTATTGGAAAGAGAGCGGTTTTAAATGAAAAAAAAGTTATTATTAGCTGTAGTTATTTTAATTGGAATTCTGTTATTATTCTTATATCCTAGGAAAGAGCCTTTTCCAGCTCTCAGTAATAGCATGAGACAAGAATTAGAAACTTATATAGTTAAAAATTATAAAACACCAGAAGAGTATGTTCTTAGTAAATTCAAGAGTCATGATATTATTTTTCTGGGTGAATATCATAGGATTAAACACGATGTTGAACTGGTTCAAGATCTGATTCCTTTTTTATATGAAGATGGAGTATATAATCTTGGTATAGAGTTTGCATGTTACGAGGACCAAGATAAAATCGATCAACTTCTTAGTGCGAAGACATATAACGAATCTTTAGCATATGAAATACAATTTAATTTTTGGCCGTGGTGGGGGTATCAAGAATACATTGATATTTACAAAACAGCTTGGGATTTTAATCAACAACTCCCAAAGGATGCCAGAAAGTTTAGAGTAGTTGGGTTAAATGGAAATTCGGATTGGAGTTACGTCAAGACAGAAGAAGACAGGAATAATCCTGAAATAATGAAAAATGTTTTTAAAGATGGTCCAGGGGATCAGTTCATGGCAGATGTTATCATTAAAGAATTTTTACAAAAAGAAGAAAAGGCCTTAATATTTTCAGGCATAAATCATGCCTATACTAAATATAAGCAACCCATCTATCATGAAAAAGAAAAAAGATTCGTTAGATTCGTAGATGATAGGATGGGAAATATTATATATGATAAAATCGGAGAGAGATGTATAACAATTTTTCTTCATTCACCATGGCCTAGTAAAGATAAGTTTTCAGAAGATGTATATCCGGCAGAGGGAGTAATAGATAAACTAATGATAAAAATTGATGAAAAATTCAAACCAGTTGGATTCGATATAAAAGGAACACCTTTTGAAAAACTACCAGGTAAAAATAGTCTTTGGCAACACGGTTATAACAATTTCAATTTAGGTGCCTATTGTGATGGATATATATATACAAAACCACTTTCCAAGTATAAAGGTGTGGAATTAGCACCTGGCTTTATTAATGAGAATAACAGGATAGAAGCAATACAGCAAAGTGCAAATCCAAAAGCGAAGAGATTAAACATGACAGTTGAAGAACTGATAGATAGTATTAAAAAATCTGCAAACATGCAAAAACGTTTTAAAAAGTTTAGGTAATGTACTGGCATTTGACGTGCACTTGGAATAGAAGTATATCCAAAGTCTTTTTGATTATATAAAAAAGGCCTGACCCAATACCACCATTGGCAATAGTTGATTAAGTATAATATTGCATATCCCGGCAATATATGCAATATGCATGAAAGATCGCCGATAAGCGGTTAAGTTAAGCATTTTACTTTTTAATGGAGGAATTGCTTATGCATAGAATAATAGAAACTATAAGCAAACGCGAAAAACCGGTTATTATTGGAATTTCTGGCTTTGGAGGGTCTGGCAAGTCCACTTTAGCAAGAAAATTGGCTTTGGAAATTAATGCCCCAATCATAGCAGTTGATTCCTTTTATCGTTCAAATGATCTTGTTGAATATCAACTATGGGATATTTTCGATTTTAACCGGTTGGAGAAAGAAGTAATTATAC
Source organism: Halanaerobiales bacterium (assembly GCA_022360715.1). Taxonomy (GTDB): domain Bacteria; phylum Bacillota; class Halanaerobiia; order Halanaerobiales; family DTU029; genus JAKSCG01. Next base: position 2,753 of record JAKSCG010000151.1, on the reverse strand, counting down.
CATATTCTTTAGGTAATAGTACATTATTATATAAAAAGTTTGATTGGGAGAAAGGTCGGGGTCTATTAGAAACAACGATAGTTACTGATGATTACCTAATTATAGAAGGAGTTGGTCTTTTTCGTCCCCAATTAAGCAAGTATTTTTCATTTTCGATCTGGATTGATTGCCCGATTGACGTAGCAATTGAACGGGGCAAAAGAAGGGATCGAGAAGAATATGGTCTGGAACAAGATGAAAAGTGGGATGGCATTTGGCGAAAGAATGATTTACAATATTTACGAAGATTTAAACCGAAAGAAAAAGCAGATTTTATAATTCATAATGGACCCCATATCCGCCCGGGGGGAAAGACCAACTGATATTATCATAAGGGCAACCCCAGGGGCAAGCACCACATTCAACACAGCGCTGATAGGCTACTTTAATTTCCCTGTCTTCACCAGACCAGGAATAAACACGGGTGGGACAGAAATAGGTACAGGGTTTATTTTCGCATTCGCGCTGACATCTTTGCTTATCCCTAAGATAAATATGTGAGTGGTCAGCTACTTTGATCCGGACATATTTTAAAGGATTTTGATTGGTTTTGATAAAGTTACCCATTATAACACCCTCCAGTGCCAGACAGCCTGGTATAAATCAGACAGGGTTTTAGAAAGCGGTTGGATGTTTTCTACTTCTTTTAACATATTATTAATATTTTCCTGTTCAGTTCTAAACCCTTCGGTAAAAAAGACTTTGGCTACTTCATTGGCAAGCTGACTGATTAGAAAATCGGAATCAGTATGCTTTTGATAGAAAATTTTTGATTTTTTCCGTACTTTCATATTATCGACAAAAAAGGTATTTTCCAGTTTATTACCGTAGGCAGCCAGTGTTTTTTTACTAAAATCCCCCTTGGCTTTGGCATGGATAACTGTTTCAGCGGCATACATTCCCGACAACATGGCAATCTCAGTACCATGCCTCCCGCTGATTAAATTGGCGGCATCACCGGTGACCAGGATTCCGTCATCATAGAGCCTTGGGATATTATCATAGCTCCCGCGGGGGATCTGGTGGTACATATACTGGACTGTCTCTGCCCCCTCAATTAATCTTTTTACTTTGGGATGGCCTTTAAGCCGGTAGAGCAACTGATAGATATTTAACCCTTTTTGATTAAATTGATCGAGAAATCCTCCGACAGCCAGTGAGATAGTATCACGGTTCGTCCAGATCCCTCCTTTACCGATTGCCCCGGCAGTAGGATAACTAACCATCCCGATACTACATCCCTCATTTTTTTCCAGATTAAAACGGGCTTCGATTACCCCCTGAGGGAGGGCTAATAATTCCTTAATATATATAGTTAACATTTTACTGTTAATATTATCCCTTAAACCGGCCTTCTCGGCCAGATTAGCCCATCCCCCTTCAGCCAGGATAACCACCTCACTGTATATTTCCGACCCATCTTCCAGCCTAACTCCACTAACTTTTTTACCGGTAAGGCCCAATTTTTCATAAACAAGGTTTTCAACAAGGGTTGAAGTGAGCAAATGGGCCCCTTTTTGGACTGCTTTATCGGCAAACCAACGGTCAAAACGTGATCTGATCACAGTAAATGAATTATAAGGGGATTTAGCAAAGTCATAACCGGTAAATCCCACCTCCACCACCGAATTAGGTTCCATAAACCAGATCTTTTCTTCGGTAATCGGCCGTTCAAGCGGGGCTTCTTCCCAGAAAGTAGGGACAATAGTAGCTGTGGTCTCGCTATAGATCGCTCCCCCAAACATGTTTTTACTGCCGGGGAATTCACCTTTTTCAATTAAGGCTACCGATAGGTTATTTTCTGCACAGAGCTGGGCTGCGGATGAACCGGCTGGCCCGGCCCCGACTATTATCACATCATAACGATCATTTCCCATAAAATCACTCCAGTTTACCGTTAGTTTAAGCATTTAATAAAAGATTTATACTATTAATCAAACAAAGGCAAGCTTAGGAAAAACCGGTATTCTGATAACCCAAAATAAATTATAAATAAAATTTATAAATTAGTTTCTTTTGGTATAAACTATTTTAATAGTCTAGGATAAGGTTTTTTGATAGAAAGGAATGTTTTTTGTGAAGGATGATTTGCTGCTATTGGCGTTAAACTGGTTTTACCTCCTGGAACTGACCCAGGTAGATTTTTATTTAACCCAGGCTAAATATAGTGAAGATAAATATAATACTCTGGTTTTGTTGGAAATGGCCGATAATGAAACCGTACATGCTAATAAAATAAAGGGATATATTGAACATATGGGTGGTTTTCCGACAAAAATCGGGAAGTATTTATCACATGCCAGTAAATATATAGCCAAATTAACCAACTATACCACTACCGCTAATTTCTTTTATGTTAATTACATCATTGAGTCAATTGCCTTTAGTGATTATAAGAAAATAATAAAAGCGATTGAGCCGGAAAATACCTTTAAAAAGGAGATGCTGAACGGATTGATCAAAAACTTAATTGATGAAGACGAGCATCGCAACTGGTTTTTAGGGACACGGAGATCATTACAAAAAAAAGGAAATTAGTCAATCCATTTGCTAAAATAAAACTCGTTACTGGCTATAAGCGAAAATTTCTTGACAAAGGAAAAACGAGATGATAAGATAGGAACTGCTCTTAAGCAAGAAAGAGCGTAAGAAACGAGAGGTCCTTGAAAATTGAACAACAGGCAAAACGCTAGTGCAGGGGGTCTAAGCAAGAC
>JAKSCG010000161.1 GCA_022360715.1 Halanaerobiales bacterium | reverse complement strand
GCGCCAGCAGCAAAAGCATCATGCTACCCAATTGCCAACCTACTGCCAAACTATCGCCCCACAATCGTTCAGCATCGTTCAAGCTATTGTTAAAGCTATTGTTCAGCAATTGTAAATAGAAAGGTAAATGGCGCTAGCAGCAAAAATGTATCATGCTACCCAATTGCCAAACAACTGCCCTTACAATCGCCCTACAATCGCCCCACAATCGTTCATCTATCGTTCCAACAATTGTTCCAGCCATTGTTCAAGCTATTATTCACCAACATATCGCCGCACAATTGTTAATGATACACTTCTCTATATAAGTAAATACTTGTCACACTACTGTTTTCATTTATTTCACTGTCACTAAAAACAAATCCCAATGTCGCTTCATCACCAATTCTGAAAGAATCAGTTACCGGCAGAAACGGTGCATCGGTAACATGACGGTGCTCATACCTGGCCTTATAGTATTCTAAAACCTCTAAGGCATTGTCTCCCACACTATATCCGCTATTCAAGGTAATCTGAGGCGATTCAGTTCTGATCAAAGTGATCTGATTTGTGTTATTCACAAAGAATTCCTGATCAGAAAAGTCATATATTCTTCCGTTTTCATAGATCAATGTATATTCAGTATCTAAGGTTCCAATAGCTTTTTCTATTCTGTCTCCTATTCTAAAACCACCTAATGATTCTTTTTCGACAACTTGAATAAGGGCAGTTTCAGGAACATCGATTAGCTCAGAGGTTTTTACATAGCCGATTCTCCCTTTATGGTCAATCACTAATGACCATAAAGGACCTACATTAGAGGATACTCCTCTAATTAACTCTACTATGGGGTTCCCTTCATACTCTTCAAACCCAAAAAAAGATTCCTGATGAGGGTATACTCTTAAAGGATCTGATCCAATATACTTTTTCAGGCCATACTTTACTATATTCCCCGCTCTACTCCGATCTGCAACAACTCCATTTTCCATATATTTAATATTTTCATGGATTGAAGTAGCACTGCTTAACTCTTGATTCATTTTAGTTATGGTATTGTTGGCATTTATCAACAACACAACTAATGTAATGCATAGTACACCCAAAAAGGCCATAAATATTTTTACTTTCACTTATTAATTTTCCTTTTATATTATTTTACCGATGT
>JAKSCG010000065.1 GCA_022360715.1 Halanaerobiales bacterium | reverse complement strand
TTATATTTATATTCGGTTCTTAAGCCGTTAGCCATCTCTTTGGCGACCAAATTTCCTTCCGGATCATAGAAGTATTTGGTAGTGCCCGTAATTCCCGGTTCAATCACCTCTTTGAGCTGGTCGGAGCTGTTATAGTAATAGCGGGTGATCTTCCTTTGACCGGGCTCAGGTATGGCGATCTCTTTGACCTTATTCCCGACCTGATCATACTCAAATTCAATTACACTCTGGTCCGGGCTGGTAACTTTGATTAAACGGTAGAGGTCATCATAGGCGTACCTGGTAATTTTACCACGGCTATCCGTAACAGTCAGCTTATTCCCTGCTTTGTCATAGGTATAGCTTGTACTCCGTTCATTTTCCGTATCCTGGTTGATGATTTCTTTTTCCAGGAAGTATCGATCGCCGTACTGATAAGTTATCCGCTGTTCTCCCTTGACAACCTGCTGCTGGTTACCAACCTGATCATAGGATATCTCGGTAACATTTCCCAGGGGGTCGGTTGTTTTAACCAGGTTGCTTAAACTGTCATAGCTATAGACAGTTTTATAGCTCTCATCCAGAATATATTCCTGCTCCCGGATGGTTATTATTATTCCATTAATCCCTTCCGGATTATCGTTAACAGGTATAACCCCTCGCGGGTCATATTCAACGGTCTTTTGGCCGATGATGTCATATTGGGTATAGAAGACATTACCCTCACCATCAATTGCTGCCTTTTCTCGTCCCCGGGAGTCATAGACTACCTCACTGTGGTTACCATTGGGGTCAACGATTTTTACCTTCTGACCGGTCGGGTTATAATATGCCTTGGCCTGGTTGCCGGCCGGGTCGATCACCTTTATCTCCCGGTTTAATTGATCATACTGATAGCTGATCGTGTAATCGGCCGGGTTGGTCGTTCCGGTATTCCCTTTAGCTGTTATCTCCGCTATTTTGTTCCCGTTATCATCATATTGGTAGGTAATGGTCGGTCGGTAATCACTTGTTGGATTAATATTCTCGGGTAGTACATATTGATCGGCCGGGAGTTCCATTTTGATCAAGCGGCTTAAGTCATCATAGTAGAAATCTGTTTTCCGACCATTGCCGTCGATTTGATAGATTTTATTCCCGAGTTGATCATACCCGGCATAACTGGAGTATTCCTGAGCACCGTCATATTTGTAGACAGCTATTACATTCCCTCCCCAGTCCTTCACCTCTTTGGTTTTGTTTCCTTCCGGGTCGGTTATTGTCCGGCTATTTTCTCTGTCATTATATTCGATCGTGGTTTTACTGTGGTCATGATAGCTGATCTTGTCTACCCGGTTTAAAGGGTCATATTCCTTAGTAGTTGTCTGGCCTTCCGCATCGATCGTCAGATAACGGTTTGACCTCTGGTCATAGAAAAATTGGGTTGTAAAGGGTGAACTCTGGCCCTCCGACAGTTCGTGCTCCTTTAAATATTGTTCCAGTCTGACCCAGCGGTTTAAGCGATCATAGTAGTATTTGCTTTTATTTACGACCGGTTCTTCGATGCTATTACCCGTTACCCGGTAGTCCGCAATCGCCAGATCACTTTCCGCATTAACTACCGTTGTGCTGAGCTTGTCATCATCATAGTACTGTATTTTGACCGGGTTGTTATTTCTCTTGCCGCTGTAGTTGGCCAGGGTCAGGTTAGCCATCCCGATCCTTTCGATCTGCTCTTCGCTAAGATCATCTTGATCCGGATAGGTGATCTTAACCAGTCTGCTTAGCTGGTCATACCGATATTCGGTTAGATTACCGCGCGGGTCTATTTCCCAGTTCTTTAACCCGGTATTAAGGTCATAGCCATATTTCTGGATCGAGTCGGCGGTAATATTACCGTCGGCATCAGTTACATAATCATTTCGACCGGTTTTTCGGATCATGGTTGGATAGGCCTGCTTGTACTCAGTGCTGTAACTCATCCTGGTTTTATTACCTAATGGATCGCTGATCTCGGTTATATTACCATAATCATCATATTGATAATTTGTCGTTAGCCAGCGGGAATGACTCTTACTTTCCCGGTGGTAAACGGCTTTTTTCCTTAAGTTGCCCCGTTGATCATATTGATAGGCGCTTTCCAGGACTGTTGTTTCCGCATCCCGGTCATTGCCGTTATACACCCTCTTACCGGCAAGGAGGTTATGGATATGGCCGTTAATATTCCCCTGACTAAAGGGTGGTTGCCGGAATTCTTCACGAAAACCATCGGTATTATAGTAGAAACTGGTTGTGATTAATCCGGTACCGGTGTGTTTGCTATAGATTGTATTCCCCCAGTTGTCATAGTCAAACATCCTGTTATAGAGTGGATATGCACTGCTTCCTTTATAGACGCTTTCGGTGGTCATGGCTTTGCTGTGCGGGTCATATTGGTATTCCCGGCGCTCCAGTTCTTTTCCCGCTAAATCTCTGATTACCTTCCGGCTTATCTGATTATGCTCATTAAGATCGATGATGGCCTTTCGGGCGGTTTTGGTTACTGTTGTTTTGGTTATCCGAAAGGGTTTCTGTTTATCCAAGTCACTAGTACGATTTAGCTCAATTCTGGCCTGATCAGACTTATTAAAGTTATAACTGTATTCCTCCGGAGAAATTTTCTGGGGAGCTGTCGGATTGAGTGCCTGATAATGGCGGGCAACTGCTATTGTTGTTTTATCATGCACATTCCAGTTATAAGTATAAGAATCACTTTCTTTTCGATATCTCTTATCATTTTCATCAACATACTTCCCGTTTTTGTCAGGCACATAATATGTTCTGGTCCCACTTTTGGTCCCGTGATAGGTCACCCCGTGCAGCTTATATTCATATTTACTTATTCCGCCGGTCGGGTATGTTATCTGTTCAATTAATGGAATATCCGCGCCTTTACTTCCACTCAATGCCCGCAGACTGGT
>JAKSCG010000147.1 GCA_022360715.1 Halanaerobiales bacterium | reverse complement strand
TTGATTTCGGTCAGAAGGGGTTATGATCCCCAGGATTTTGCAATGGTCGCGATGGGAGGCAATGGTTCTATTTTTGGGCCATATCTGGCCCGGGAGCTTAATGCTAAAAAATTAATCATTCCCCAAATGCCGGCTACTTTTTCCGCTTTTGGGATGTTAATGACCGATCTCAGACAAGACTTTATGCAAACAAAAATAATACCGGCCAAGAATTGTGATTTGGCAGCGATTAATCAAATTTATACTTCGATGGAGAAAAAGGCTTTAAAACTGTATCAAGAACAAAATGTTAGCCCGGATCAGGTGGTGTTGGTTCGTACGGCCGATATCAGGTACATCGGTCAGGAACATACGGTTCATACCCCGCTGATGAGCGGAAAAGCGCTAAGCAATGAAGAGATCACGATTGCCCGGGAAAAATTTGATGAGCTGCATCATCAGCGCTTTAGTTTTAAACTGGAGAATGACCCGGTAGAATTCGTTAACTTTAATCTCACCGCTTATGGCATTGTTCAGAAACCCCGGTTAAAGAAGATCGAAGAAAGCGGCGGTAAAGTCGAAGATGCTTTCAAGGGAACAAGGGAAATAGAATATGAGGATTATGGCTTGATTGCCAGTAAGGTTTATGACCGCGGAAAATTATTACCGGGAATGGAAGTAGTAGGACCGGCGGTAGTAGAAGAATCTAAATCGGTTACCGTTCTTTACCCTGGTGACTTATTGACAGTTGATCAATATGGTAATCTAATTATATTTTTTGGAGAGGTGGAATAAATGGCTAAGAGCAATCTCTTTATTTATGAAAATATTTCGAAAGGATTAATTGCCGCTGCGGATGAGATGTTTATCTCCTGGGGACGGACCAGTCAGAGTACCATTATTTATGAAGTACTTGATTATGCCTGTGGAATTACCGATCCGGAAGCAAATTTGATTGCTCAGGCCGACGGGGTTACCGGCTTTCTCGGGGCGATAACTTATTCCGTCAAATCAACTATTGACAAATTTGGTCTGGAAAATATTGCGGAAGGTGATATTATCCTGACCAATGATCCCTATACCGGCAGTGGAACACACCTTTGTGATGTCTCGGCGGTCATGCCGATATATTATCAGGGTGAGATTATTGCTTTCTGTTGCAACAAAGGTCATTGGAATGAAATTGGCGGGAAAAATCTGGGTAGTTGGTCAACCGATGCCACGGAGATCTATCAGGAAGGATTGCAGTTTCCGATAGTTAAGGTATATCAGGCCGGCCAACTAAACGAAGCAGTAAGAGATATGATCGCCGCGAATTGCCGTACGCCCAGGATGACCCTCGGTGATCTTTACGCCCAAACCGCTTCACTCAAAGTAGCGGCCAAAAGAGTTATTGAATTGTTTGATAAATACGGGGTGAAAACTGTTCAAGAAACAATAGCTTATATGCTGGAAAAGGGGAAAGAACATGCCTTAAATCAGCTGAAAAAATTAACCAAAGGTACATTTACCGCCGAAGGTTTACTTGATTTAAATTCAAATGGGGTCGGGGAGGTTCCGGTTAAAGCCACCGTTACGATCAAAGAGGATGAATTTATCATTGACCTCAGTGGTACCGGTGGACAGGTCAATCAACCGATAAATTGTTCGATTTACGGTACCCATGCCGCAGCCCGGGTAGTTTTTGGCGCATTAGTTGACCCTGATGCCCAAATTAATGAAGGTTTTTACGCCCCGTTAACTTTAAAGGTACCGGAGGGGACTGTTGTTTCCTGTACTAGACCTTACCCGGTCTCCTGTGATTGGGAGCCGATTGCCAAAACGGTTGATGTGGTTATGAAAGCAGTTGCCCCGGTTATTGCGGAAAAATCTGCGGCCGGACATTTTCTGTCGATCGTTGGTACTATTTTGGCCGGTCAGCACGACCAAAGCGGAGAGCCGTTTGTTCTCTGTGAACCCCAGGCCGGTGGTTGGGGAGGTACTTACTATAAAGACGGTGAAAGCGGGATGGTAGCGATCCTGGACGGTGAAACTTACAATATCCCGGTGGAAATAGCTGAAATGCGTTACCCGATCATTGTCGAGCAGTATAGGTTGAATCTTGAGGCCGGGAGTGGTAAACACCGGGGAGGTTTTGGCTGTATTCGGGATTACCGGTTGCTCAATTCCCAGGCAGCATTGACTACCCTGGCAACTAATCACACTTATCCTACCTGGGGTTTTGCCGGTGGTAAAGACGGCGGGACCAACCGGGTTGATCTTTATTATAGTAACGGCGAGTATCGACCGGGGGGGACCTGGTCTAATGAATTGCTCCAAAAGGGTGATCTGGTCAGGTTTATTACCGGCGGCGGCGGTGGCTACGGTAATCCCCTGGAAAGAGACCCGGAACTGGTTCTTAATGACTATCTGGATGGTTATCTTACGGTTGAACAGTCTGCCCAGGAGTATGGTGTGGTAATTGATCCGGCCAAGAAAAGCTATGATACCGAAAAAACGGCTCAATTGAGGAATAAACGCTAATAGATGGTCTGATAGTGCCGATTAACCAGGAGAGCTGAAGAGATCTCCTGGTTTTTTTCTTTTGCTCGGGTGAGCTTACCGGACAGGAGCGGATTCTTGACAGAATCGTAAAAAGATTATATAATTCCTAATAAGGAAACGTATCCATAAAGAGGGGGATATGTTGTGAAAACGATTAAAGATGTGGCCAAACTGGCCGGATTAGGAATTGCTACGGTATCCAGATATGTTAACGGCAAAGATTATGTTTCGGCCGATGCCAAGAAAAAGATCGAATTAGCGATGAAACAATTAGATTTCCAGCCTAATGCTGTCGCCAGGTCGATTAAAATCAAGAAAACAAATACGGTGGCTTTGGTTTTGCCGAATATTTCTAATCCCTTTTTCCTGGAATTGGCGGAAGCAGTTGAAACAAACCTGATGGAAAACGGTTATAAAGTAATTTTGTGCAATACCCATGAAGATGAGAGAAGAGAAAGGGATTATATTGATATGATCCTGCAAAATAGGGTAGATGGGGTTGTTTCTGCTACCGGAACATATAATATGGCCCAAAGATTTAAAAAAAACGGTGTGCCGGTGGTCTGGTTAGATCGATTTTCCGGGTCAAAGTGTAACAAGGTTGTCTCGGTTACTACCGACAATTATCAGGGAACGGTTGAGGCCGTTGAGTTTTTAATCAAAAAGGGCTGCCAGAAACTACTCCACCTGGGCAGTAATTTAGGCACCATGCCGGCGGTAGTTCGCTATGAAGCCTTTAGAAATGTGTGTGCAGCAGCCGGGATTGATTATTCTTTTTTAGTTTATAAAATGTTGAGTCCGGCCGAGATCGACTTAATCTTTGAGCAAGGATATGATGGGGTATTTGCCTGGAATGACAGTGTGGCCATTAAATTCATGAGTCAATGCCTGATGCGTAGGCTTAAAATACCGGAAGAAATCCAGATTATTGGCTTTGATGATATTATTTTTGCCCGGGATATTTATCCGGCGCTTACTACGGTCAGACAACCAATTGCGCAATTAGGTCAGGCTACCTGTCAGATCTTAATTAAAATGATGACTGAGGGCGAAGGAGAAGAACTAGCGGATATTGTTTTAAATAATCAACTAGTAATCAGAAAGACAACAAAGGAGTGATTTAATGGGGAATATTACTGTAGTTGGTAGTATTAATGCCGACCTGGTTACAACCAGTGATTGTTTTCCAATGATCGGAGAGACGATTACCGGAAATACTTTTACCATTTTAGCCGGGGGGAAAGGGGCCAATCAGGCGGTTAGTGCCGCCAAGCTAGGGGCTGATGTTAGTTTTATCGGTTGTGTCGGTGATGATACCAATGGTCAATTTTTGTTAAAGAACATGGAAAATAATCAGATCAATACCGGCGGGATTGAAGTATTAAATGATCTCCCTACCGGGGTAGCCCAGATCACCGTCGCCAGGGACGATAATACAATTATTTTTGTTCCCGGGGCTAATCACCTGCTTACGGAAGCGGTAGTTAACAAACATATTGAAATGATCTACCAAGCCGATGTAATCTTATTACAGCTGGAGATTCCTTTAAAAACAGTGGAATACGTCGTTGAACTCTGTGCTAAAAAAGGAATAAAGGTAATTCTTAATCCGGCCCCGTCTTATGATTTAGCCCAGTCATTGCTGAATAATGTTACTTACCTGACCCCCAATGAAGTAGAATTAGAAAAGATTTTTGGCGAAGATAGAGCGGAAGTTTTAGAGAAATATCCGAATAAGGTGATAATGACCTGCGGGGGAGAAGGGGCTTATTACCATAATGGTACAAGAGTAGTCAATGTCAAGGGATTACCGGTGAAAGTGGTCGATACAACCGGAGCAGGCGATTCCTTCAATGGGGCTCTGGCTTATGCTTTAACCAAAAACTACCAACTAACCGATGCGATTAAATTTGCCAATAAAGTTGCCTCCAAAACAGTGCAAGGACTGGGAGCACAAACGGCGATG
>JAKSCG010000117.1 GCA_022360715.1 Halanaerobiales bacterium | reverse complement strand
TAATTTGTCCATAAATTGTTGGGCTTTCACAACGTCCTGTTGCTCACACAGAATTCTTAAAAACGTTCATCTCTTAATACTATCTTCTTATACATGTTTAGTGCTTATGTGTATACTACCTCTAAGTGAGCACATTTAATTGCTTTAAGCTTAGCCTATATATTTTAAACCTTGTTTGCTAACTTAAATAACATTAATTGCCAAGCAATTGCTTGGACAATTGCATGAACAATAGTTGGAACGATAGCATGAACAATTGGTTTGGTCTCACTTTTGGCGGCGCTCAAAGATATACGCATCTTAGCCTTGCCATTCCTAATATTAAATATCATTTAGATTTTTAGTTTTATATACTCTGCTAAATAAGCAACTAATCGACTGCAAGTAACATTTAGACCAGGCTCATAGAATTGATGGTAGATCAAGAAATAGAGAAAATCTGCTACAAAGATAATGCAACCAGCATATCTTTTAGCAGATTTTTTCGTGTGACACAGAGATAGCATTAATTGTAGGAGCTCCATGGAACGAAGCCCAACCAAACAAGTAAAGGATGATAGAAAAACTATGAACATCGCAAAAGACTTCGCTCAGCATTTAGCGGATAAAGGCTTAGGCACATTGAACGTAGACATATTTTACGGTGATATGCCAGCCACTCCCGATAGATGTATTGTTGCTTTTGAATACGAAGGACAGGAGAATGAGAATACCGGGCTCTACAATCCTGGCCTGAAAATCGTGGTTCGTAGCGAACCCAGTGATTATGATCAGGCGCGCAGCTTAATACAAGATATTGAAGACGAGCTCTGTAAAATCGGTAATGAGTATTATCCAGAGCTGGCCAGCGGCATTATCATCAATGCTACTCATTACCTGCGGGTTTACCCGGCACTGGGGGTAACCCCCATCGATCGAGACCCCAACAACCGGCGTCAATTTGTGCAAAACTATATTATACTAAAGTGAGGTAACAATTTATGGAAAAGCAAAGTATTAGAATCGGTGTTGATAAACTGTATTACGCTTTAATGCTGTCGGATACGGTCGGCGAAGCCAGCTACGCAAACCAGGAACAGATCCAGGGCACAACTGAAATCGCCCTTACTCTAAACAACACTGTGGGTACCTTCTACGCCGATGACGGCGCTTATGAGGCCTTTACTCAACAGGGCGATATTGAGTTTGCCATCTCCCTGGCCGGTCTTTCACAAGAGGTTAGAGCTCGATTAACCGGAGCACAGTATGATCCTTTAACCGGTTTAGCCGTCGACGGCCAGACCGATAGCCCGCCTAATGTGGCAATCGGTTTCAGAAGCCAAAAGGCCAATAGTCAATACCGGTATGTTTGGGTGCTAAAAGGCAAGTTCAGCAAAGCCAATGCTACTTATTCAACTAAAGGCAGTACCGTAACACCTCAGGCTGAACAGTATACCTATAAGGCTCTGAATCGCATTTATGACAACAACTGGCGTCAGATGCTGGACAGCGATGATGCCAATCTGCCAATCGGTTTAAACAATGCCGCCTTGAGTGACCCGACAACCGGCTGGTTCTCCAGCCCTAATTATCGACCTGCGGCTCCTGGAACCCCGCTTAGTGATTTGGCCGCAGCAACTGGCCTGACAACTGGCACTATTGGTTTAACATTCAGTGCACCAACAGGGGCTAC
>JAKSCG010000067.1 GCA_022360715.1 Halanaerobiales bacterium | reverse complement strand
TCTGCAATAATCTTATCAATCTCGTCACGCAAAATCTGCTCTTTTGAGACAATCTCTTCAATTTCCTTATTGAGCTGGGTAATGTCAATCACTTCTCTTGTATCTTCTAACTCTACATAGGTGCTGACAGAAAGGTTATATTCTTCCTCTGCGATCTCAGTGTTTGGCACCAGCTTTGTAAAATACTCCTTGTCACCTCGTTCAGTGTAAGCTTTGATTATTCTTTGGATGTGTTCATCCTTTAGTTTGTTGTTATTGGTTACCTTAGTACATTCTTTTGATGCATCAATAAAAAGGGTGCTGTTTTCTAATTTGGACTTTTTCAGTACCATGATGCAGGTCGCAATACTTGTACCATAAAAGAGGTTGTCCGGTAATTGGATGATACAGTCAACAAAGTTGTTATCAATCAAATATTTACGGATTTTCTGCTCCGCACCCTTACGATACATCACCCCAGGAAAGCATACAATTGCAGCAGTACCATTTGTTGCAAGCCAAGAAAGAGAATGCATAATAAAGGCAAGGTCAGCTTTAGATTTAGGTGCAAGTACACCGGCTGGTGAAAAACGCGGGTCATTAATAAGTAGTGGATTATTGTCGCCGTCCCACTTAATTGAATAGGGGGGATTTGAAACAATCGCTTCAAAGGGTTCATCATCCCAGTGAATTGGGTCAACTAAAGTATCGCTATGTCCAATATCAAACTTATCATAGTCAATATCATGTAAAAACATATTGATGCGACAGAGATTGTATGTTGTTAGGTTTATTTCTTGTCCAAAGAAGCCCAGACGTACATTTTTCTTGCCGAGCATTTTCGCAAATTTTAGTAATAAAGAGCCAGATCCACAAGCTGGGTCATAAACTTTATTGACTTCGGTTTTACCAACCAGGGTAAGATGTGTCAATAATTCTGAGACTTCTTGTGGTGTGTAATATTCTCCACCGCTTTTTCCAGCATTAGATGCATACATAGTCATTAAAAATTCATAGGCATCACCAAAAGCGTCTATGGTATTTTCTTTGTAGTCACCGAGGGCCATGTCACCAATACCGTTCATAAGTTTGACGAGTTTGTCATTTCGCTTGGCCACGGTTCCACCTAGTTTGTTGCTGTTGACATCAATATCATCAAATAGACCCTTAAAATTTTCTTCACTGGTTGTACCTTGTGCGGAGGCTTCAATATTCTTAAATATTTTCTCAAGGGTTTCATTTAGATTTTCGTCAGTTGCCGCAATACTACGTACGTTTTCAAAAAGTTCGCTAGGCAGTATAAAAAAACCTTTAGTTGAGACGAGGTCTTCCCGTGCCTGTTCAGCTTCATCGTCAGATAATTGTGCATAATTAAAATTTTTGTCTCCGGTTTCCCATTCGTCTATATTAATATAAGCTGTTAAGTTTTCTGAAATGTAACGATAAAACAGCATACCTAATACATATTGTTTGAAATCCCATCCATCCACACTTCCCCGTAGATCGTTTGCAATGTTCCATATGGTACGATGTAACTCCGCACGTTCTTGTTCTTTTCTGCTATCACTCATTGCGCATTCTCCTTTAAAGTTGGATTTATTTGCCAATTATTTTCTTCAGTCCTTGCAATACGCTTGCGTTATTTATCTTCTTGTACTAACTCCATGATATCAACGATATCGCAATCAAGAGCTTTACAGATCTTCACCAGAACATCAGTGGTAATATTTTCTCCTTTACCGAGTTTGGCAATAGAAGCAGAACTTACACCGCTAACTCTTTTTAAATGCTGCTTATTCATATCTTTGTCAATCAGTAATTTCCATAGTTTATTATAGCTGATATACATTATTAGCCTCCTTGGGGAGCATTTTTTTCTTGGGCTATGCGAAAAATATTATATACACACAACTTTTGACAATTATAACATATATATTCGCCAAAATCAATTTTATATTTGCAAACGCATCAATATGCAATGCGAACAGAAAGAGCATCTTTATGTTAAATTTCAAGGATATGGTAATTTGGGAAATAGCGTATAACAACCATTCGGCATCTTTGCTCAAGTATTTTATTGTGAAAAGTTTAAGATCCAGTATTATTCCAGGATCTTGGTTATCCGGGGATGATAGTCTTTATTGGAAGACAATAAATAATCCAGGAACCGGACTAAGCCCAGGGATAGACCGAAAAAAATAAGCGATCCGATAATTCCGGCCAGCTCAACTGCTTGTCCGACCAAAAGCGAACCAAGCTTTACGCCAACAAAATATCCCCCGATCAAAGCGAGCAGGGGTAATAAATAGATGATTAAAGAAGCAAAAACCAGGGATTGTTCTTTCATCCTAAGGACGACCCGCTGACCCGATCTGGCCCCGATTGTATTATCGACTCTCACCTCGATTTGAGCGCTTTCGTCGCTTGTCGAACCGGCCAGCTGGCATTTATGGCGGCAATTACTACAGGCCGAATGGCGTCTGATCCTGACAATTGCCTCGCCACCTTCGGTTTTGATGATTTTTCCTACCTCTTCCATCAGCCTGACCTCCCTTTCATATTATAAACCGGGGAAAGAGTAAAAGCAACCCCCGCCTCCAGGAGCGGGGGATAGCTCTTATTTTACCACTATATTGACCAATTTACCCGGAATTACAATTACTTTAACTACCTGTTTCCCGGTGGTGTAGCCTTTAATCTTTGGCCGGGCCAGGACGATCTCCTCCAGTTGCTCCTGACTCAAGGCTGCTTCCAGGACAACCTTATCCCGGACCTTGCCGTTGACCTGAACTACTACTGTAACCTGATCCTTCTGCAAAACCCTTTGCTGATAATCCGGCCACTGCTGTCGATCAATCCTTTCCTGATGTCCCAGCTCACTCCATAGTTCGGCCGTAATATGGGGGGCAAAGGGAGCCAGTAACAGTAAAAGCTTGCCAATAACCTCAGCTAATAATTGATAATTAAGCTCTGCCGGCTTAACTTGATTTTGATAATGGTAGATGGCATTGGTTAATTCCATAATGGCACTGAGGGCGGTGTTAAAATTAAACCTCTCGCCAATATCTTCAGTCACCCTTTTCAGGGTATGGTGTAGCTGACGGTACAGTTCCTGTTCCCGACTGTCCAATTCGGCAAAGTCGAGCTGAACATTAGTATTGCCCTTAATTCCTTCAATATTTTCCGCAACTAAGCGCCAGACCCGGTTTAAAAACCGTTGTGAACCTTCTACACCGGCATCACTCCATTCCAGGTCTTTCTCCGGTGGAGCGGCAAAAAGAATAAAAAGACGGGTGGTATCTGCCCCAAACTTCGCCATGATCTCACCGGGATCAACCACATTCCCTTTTGATTTAGACATCTTGGCCCCGTCTTTTAAAACCATCCCCTGGGCCAGCCAGTTAGTAAAGGGTTCAACCGAATCAATCAGGCCCAGATCGGCGACCACTTTGGTAAAGAAGCGGGCATAAAGCAAATGCAAAATAGCATGTTCAACCCCACCAATATATTGATCAACCGGAAACCATTGCTCGGCTTTTTGCCGGTCAATCGGCAACTGCTGATTAGTCGGATCAATATAACGCAAAAAATACCATGATGAATCAACAAAAGTATCCATTGTATCGATCTCTCGCCTGGCTTTACCCCCGCATTGAGGACAAACGGTGTTGACAAAATCCTCGGCCCGGGCCAGTGGTGAGATTCCGGAAGGATTAAATTCAACATCAGTCGGGAGTTCTACCGGCAAATCCCTTTCCGGGACCGGAACAGTACCACATTGCTGACAATAGATAATCGGAATTGCTGTTCCCCAATAACGCTGGCGGGAAATCAACCAGTCCCGCAAACGGTAATTGGTCTCCCGCCGGCCCAGGCCGGCCTTTTCCATCTCATCGGCCATGGCCGCAAAGGCTGCTTGAACACTTAATCCATTATATCGGCCGGAATTAATCAGCGTTCCGTCACCACTGTATGCTTCACCCTGCAAATCTTCCGCGGTCAACTCCTGCTCCCGGTCGGTCGGTTGGATTACTACCGTAACCGGCAGCTGATACTTGCGGGCAAAATC
>JAKSCG010000251.1 GCA_022360715.1 Halanaerobiales bacterium | reverse complement strand
TATCCGAGGACTGCAGCCGCCCTGACATTGACCTCAAAGCCGTATAAAGTATAGGACATAAACTGCGGCATGATCTGCGGCATGATGGCATATCGCAGGACATTGAGCTTATTGGCTCCCAGTGACATCAGTGCTTCGACCTGCCCGTAGTCTATCGACTCTATGGTCTCATATGTGAGCTTGGATACCAATCCGAATGTGAATATGGACAAAGCGACGACACCGGAAAATGCGCCTATTCCAAAGATGGCAACAAAAAGCGATGCAAGGACCAGCGCTGGTATTGTCCTGAATATGTTTAATATAAATCTTAGCGGTATGTGTAGCCATTTTGTTTTGATGAAATTGTTGGCGGCAAGTACAGCTACCGGAAGCGCGATCAGTGCACCGATAAATGTACCGACGATAGCCATTCTGATGGTCTCAAGCATAGGGTTAACGATGTTCGGGACATAGTTGATATTTGGTGGTCCAAACATCTTGCCTAGTATCCTTCCACCCTTATTGAGGTATATGATGACCTCTACAATATTGAATCCCGCAAACCACGCACTGCCCACAATAAGCAAAATAACAGTAAGAATAATTGAATACTTTTTGAGACGCTTAGGTCTTGGTACTGTAATCTTTTCCACTATTCTTCACCTAAAACTTCATCGTTGTGTATGGGTCTACCATATACCTGCTCCAAATCCTTAAAGAACTGATCTTTAGCGATATTTTTAAGCTGAACGTCGTATACGATCTCCCCTGCACGCACACCGATGACCCTCGTTGCATACTTCAGCGCCAGGTCCACATGATGCAGGTTTGCCACTGTCGTGATACCGTCTTCTTTATTGATCTTTTTGAGGTAATCCATCACCTGTATCGTGGTAATGGGATCGAGGGATGCCACAGGTTCATCCGCCAGCATGAGTTTGGGCTGCTGCGCCAGAGCCCTGGCAATGGCCACCCGCTGCTGCTGTCCTCCGGAAAGGTTACTCGCCCGCTCGTGCACCTTCTCTAAAATATCCACCCTCTGCAAAGCCCTGTAGGCTATTTGCTTATCCTCTTCGGGAAATATTCCCAATATGGTTTTCCATGTGGGATGATATGCGACACGGCCGGACAGGACATTTGAAAGCACGGACATTCTCTTGACGATGTTGAATCCCTGGAATATCATGCCTATCTGCCGTCTGATGTTGATGAGCTCTTTGCCCTTTGCTTTTGTTACCGACTGGCCGTCAAACAAAACCTCTCCTTCTGTGGACTCGATGAGCTTGTTGATCAGCCTCAACAATGTGGATTTGCCTGCGCCCGATAGTCCGATTATGGCGACATATTCACCCTCTTGGATCTGAAAGCTTATCTTATTCAGGGCCCGGACACCATTATCATATACTTTGCTGACACCTTTGAATTCAATCACAACTGTCTCCAATCTGAATTAAAAAGATATGGCTGTTCTGATGAACAGAAACAGCCATATCAAACTATGTTGCATTATTCATATATCAATACGATATATTAATCGAAGCTCCACTCATCTTTTCTCTCTAGATAAGTTCTTACTTCTGCATAATCTGAGTCTTTTGCTTCTGCATATCCTTCATGGTTGTAGATCGCTCTGATGATCTCGAGACCTGCATCAGAACCAGCTACATTCAAGAATGCCTGTTTGACCTTTTCTTTGAGGTCTGCATTCAAGTTGGGAATAACAGAAATGGTGTCGTTGGGGATTTCCGATGTGTTCAGGACAAATACACAGGTTTCTTTTAGCTCATCATAGTCAGCTTCTTCTTCAAATAGTGTGCGTGCGTCTTTGAAGGTAAATGCTGCATCTGCCTGACCGTTATAAACTTCGAGCACTGCATTGTCATGTCCGCCCGCATTGATCCATTCCACATCTTCTTCAGGATTTAGACCATTGTCTGCAAGTAAGTTTGCTGGCCATACAAAGCCGGAAGTCGACGTAAAGGATGAAACGGCTATTTTTTTGCCTTTTAGTCCTGCGACATCTGTGATACCACTG
>JAKSCG010000043.1 GCA_022360715.1 Halanaerobiales bacterium | reverse complement strand
CACCAATTACAAATTTCCAATACTTGTTTGAAAATCTGATGGCCTTCTCCCTTATACTAATGATAGCAAACCTTTTAGTGGTGATAGTGGGGATAGTAGTCCATGGGGATCTATTAATATCTCCTATAAAACTCTTTTTCATTTACACGAACTTTTCCTTCACTGCAATAGGATTTTCATTGGCTTGGTTTTCATTATTCAGGAACAAGCAAACAGCAAATAGTGTCCTTAATGGTGTATTTGTGCTTATGGCATTGATGGGGGGCGTCATGTTTCCTATACAAATACTTCCAGAAACATTTCAACGTTTGGCGATGATGTTACCCACCTATTGGCTAATGGAGAGTATGCTACTGATCATAAGGGGTGGAGGTCTAAGAGATTACATCCTCCCTTTAGGAATTATGCTTATGTTTAGCTTTGCCTTTATTCTATTGGGTAGCAGGAGAAAAATTAGCTGAAGGTTAATATAGGAGTTCTACTTTTTGATAACCTTTCTATGACTTAAAGCGAGTAATATACTAAATAATGTTGATAGAATAAATTCCATAAAAGGCGTGTAAAAATATGACAAGACTGTGGAACCCTGAAAATAGTAAAGCTATAGTTAGAATAGTAGGACTATCTCTGCTCAGTGCTCTTTGGTTAAAGAACCAAGGAAGCGAAGAGGGGATAGTCCTCTTGTTATTCTTAGGTAATATGGCCTTAGTTCGTTGGAGATTTCCTATACCAGAATGGATTATATTGATTGATATAATAATATGTTTAAGTATAATACCTCTTTGGCCCAATGGGATATATGCCTTGGCAATACCTATTTTTGAAGCAATGTTGGTAGAAGGATATTGGAAAAGCGTAGCAATTATTTTGTTTATAATCATATATCCCTACAGCTCTCTAGGGTTAATAACAGTATTACTGCAGGCCGGATTACTGGGGAGGGTTATAGGTTATTGGTCTAGGGAAGTTCGACTATACAGACAGGAAGCAGATCAACAACGCTATTATCGGTATCAGTTAGAAGAGTTGAATAGAGAATTACTTGAAGCCAATATCCAAGGAGTCCATATGGCAGAGGTTACTGAGAGGAATAGAATAGCCCTAGAGCTACATGACAGTGTCGGACATGAGATAACTGCTGCAGTATTAGCTTTTCAAGCCTTTGAGCAATTATGGAGTGAAGGGGATCCTTTAGCAAAAGATATATTTCATCAAGGACGGGCAAGGCTATCACAAAGTGCTATTCAGTTAAGGGAAGCAGTATATAATATGAGGCCTATAGGAGGAACAGGCATTGATGGTTTTGAGGAAGTCATCAATGGCTTTACCTATTGCCCAATTGACTTTAACATCTATGGAGATACGTCCACAAT